>JBHPLC010000021.1:0-38987 GCA_042564455.1 Candidatus Zhuqueibacterota bacterium
ACATGGCTGCAGGGGTGTTCGGGATGTCATATCTCGTTTTTGGACCTGCATGAAGAACTCCTCGATATACTTGATATTATCGATCTGAAATACTCCACAATTGTCGACGTAAAGGAAGTTCCCAGGGTTGATTTAGGTATAATTGAAGGTGCAGTCGGCAATAAGGAAAATGAAGAACTTTTGAAAATTTTCAGAGATCGTTGTGATAAACTTGTTGCTTTAGGGACATGTGCTACGTTTGGCGGAATAAGCGGGCTCAGGAACATTCATAAGAAAGCTGATGTGCTCCATACAGGATATGTGGATACAGCCAGTACAGTTGACGGTGTTGTCCCTGCAGGAAAAGACATACCTGCTCTATGTAATAAAGTAAGAGCTCTTTCACAGGTAGTAGAAATAGATTATGTTATTCCGGGTTGTCCCCCTCTACCGTCAATGATAAAAGATGCCATTGTTGCAATTGTAAACGGCGATACACCTGTCATTCATACGAAAAACCTTTGCGACGAATGTTCCAGAGAAAAAGAACAAATGCTTGTTCAGAAAAGAGATTTCGTTACTGACCATGTGGATTCCCCTCATGAACTGGATGAAATCATTCCTGATAAATGTTTTCTGGACCAGGGAGTTCTCTGTATGGGACCTGCTACTGCAGCAGGATGTGATGCTCGATGCCTCAATGGCAATATGCCTTGCCGTGGATGTATGGGCCCGACACCAAACGCACTGGAACAGGGTGCAAAGATTATTAATGCGGTTTCATCAATCCTGCCTGCAGGCGCATTAATGTTCCAGGAGGACATTGTCGGGACAGGATACAGATATTCATTACCGGTATCAATATTCCCTGGACTTGCAGACGAAAGGAGCTCTGTAGGTGAGTAAGACAATTACAATATCACCTGTATCAAGAATTGAAGGCCACGGCAAAGTTACCATACATCTTGACGAAAAAAATGAAGTAAAAGAATCGCATTTTCATGTTGTGGAATTCAGAGGTTTCGAGCAGTTTACCAAAGGCAGACTGCTTTCTGAAATGCCTGTGATAACTACAAGGATATGTGGAATCTGTCCGGTCAGTCATCACCTTGCATCTGCAAAAGCATGTGACGATGTGCTTGATGTGGAAATTCCACCAACAGCGAAAATGCTTCGGGAATTGATGCATATGGGGCAGACGATACATTCGCATGCGCTCCATTTTTTCTCGGACCAGATGCTGATCCGGCAAAACGTAATATCGTTGGAGTAATCGAAAAAGATCCTGAGCTTGCGAAAAAAGCTATCGCTTTCAGAAAAATCGGTCAGGAAATTGTTGAGTGCGTTGGTGGAAGATCTATCCATCCACTCACAGCTATTCCCGGCGGAATGAGCAAACCTTTGAGCCATGATGACCGATTTAAACTTAGCAAAAAGATCGAAAAAGCAATCGAATATGCGCAGCTATCTTTGAGGGTCGGAAAATCATTGTTTGAAAAATATGCTGATCTGGTTCCCGATTTTGCCAAAATCGATACACATTACATGGGTCTGGTAAAAGACGGAGAGTTGGAGCTGTATGACGGAGATGTTCGTCTTATCGATAAAGAAGGAAAAAAACTCGAAGAGTTTAAATCTGGTGATTATCTCGACTATGTAGGCGAGCATGTTGAAGACTGGTCATACCTGAAGTTCCCGTTTTACAAAAAACAGGGATTCCCGGACGGAGTCTACAGGGTTGGGCCGCTTGCGCGGCTTAACACCGCAGAGAGAATCTCAACACCTCTTGCACAAAAAGAGTTTGAAGAATACAAAAGTATTGGCAATGCTATAAAATCTGAAAGTCTTTATTACCATTATGCCCGGCTGATCGAACTGCTTTATGCGGCAGAACGAGCAAAAGAGCTTCTGGCAGACGATGAAATTGTTAACAGTGAAGTACGCATAAAAGTAAAGCGCAAAGCCGGCGAAGGGATAGGAATTATCGAAGCCCCGAGAGGAACACTGATCCATCATTACTGGGCAGACGATATGGGAAAAATAGAAAAAGCAAATCTTGTTGTAGCTACTGTACATAATAATCCGGCAATGGATATGAGTGTCAACGATATTGCCAGAAAACATGTTATAGGCGGTGAAATTCCGGAATCGGCTCTAAATCTCGTCGAAATGGCGATCCGCTGCTATGATCCATGTCTTTCCTGCGCAACTCATGCTGTGGGACAGATGCCGCTCGAAGTGAAAGTCCTTGATCACGTTGGTGAAGTTGTAAGCGAAATCAGGAGAAACAGTTAGGATGAACTATATTCTGATCAGATAAACCGTTATCAAACCGAAAGTGATGGAATCTTTTGGAGCGACAATGGGAAATGTCCTGTTTACCTAGGCAATTTCTGCTGCAATGAAACAACCTGACGATAAAGCAAAATTAAAAACAACTATCCTTTCAATTGTGAATAATCAAAAAATGCTTGGCATGTGGAATAAAGCAAAAGCCGCTGCCCTGACTAAAAATTGGATGAGTCCGTTCTCATGAGAAAATGCCTTCTTATTGGATATGGAAGTACAATGAGATCTGATGATATACTCGGACCGTATATTGTTGAAAATTATGAACATTCTAAACTGGATGATGAGATAATTCTGGATAGAAAAGTACTTCCTCAACTGGATATTATTTTAGCTGAAGATTTTTAGCATTACGATACGGTAATTCTCGTCGATGCAAGGCGGGATGACAAGGATACCGGTGTAATAATACAAAAATATGAGGAAATAAGCTGCAATCCAGCTGCGGCTCATTCATCTCACCATGTGTCAATACATGACCTGATGAAGATAACACAGCGGCTCTATGACGTAACGCCGGAATGTTATTCAGTCCTCCCGAAAGGGTATGACTTCTCCATTGGGAGTAATTTGTCTGAGAAAGCCCTGTGTAACGCAAAAATTGCCTTTAAAGAGATAAAGAAAATAATCAACTTTAAGAAGCCTTAGATTCAACCGCAAAAGAATCGAATATATCAAAATAGGAGCGAGAATTCGCTACTCCTATGAGGTTGTAAAAAACTTATATGGATTCTCATATAATTAAACACGATTATTAATAACTCCATAATATAAAAAAGTATCAATAGAGTATCATTCGATGGTATTTAAGGGGTAAAAAGTGGCAATTAGTGGTCATAATTGATCACAGTAAAAGAGGATGTAACTATAAGTAAAAACAATATATTATGTTGTTATTATTGGGGTTAGGCGGAGTGCCAGAGGGAGGCCTCAAAATCCAGTGAGCTTATGCTCGTGTGGGTTCGAGTCCCACCCTCGGCACAAACATTCTGTTTGATCTTAAATTCTGTTCCGTTTGATCAAAAAAATTAAAGGACTTACAACTTCTGCAAAACCTCTTTTTGTCCAAAAATTATTCCCATCGCTAACCCCGCCACATTGCATATGATATAATTTCTTGATAGATTATACAATGTCTTTATATTGGAATCGAAATCATTATAGCTATTTGGACAGATGAGATTCTGAGAAAGATCCTGATTTCCACTTACTTTCTGACAGATTTGTCCGAAAAGCACAACATACGCTCACATAAAAATCCCCAAATTGATAATTCTTTATTAATGTAGCGGCAGCTACATGTTTTGTAGCGCATTATATTATAGAAATGTATAAGGAGTCTGATATGTATTGCACAAAATGTAAATGCAGGTTTTCGGAATGGTTAAAAGAATGTCCAAATTGTAATATCCCCCTGGTTGATGTGCTCTCACATGAAGATAAATCCGGCGGGAAAGCAATAACATACGATGAATTGATCTCACTTGTTAACAAAAACTACGGCAGGATCGAGTGTCAGCTCACAGCTGTTGACGTTCGTATGCAAAAACAATTGCTGTTTCCATATAGAGGGCACGGTTACTCGTGGACGGAACAATTGCAGGGAATGTATCATGATATCCCGATCGATCTCAAAACAACAGATACCGGAAAAGTAAGAAAGTGGTCTTTCCCGTATTTTGGTTACGGATATGCGTGGGCTAAAAGGATGGAAGGAAGTATAGGCGGAAATCCGGCGTTTATTCAATCAGAAAATGTGGAAATGCAGAAAAAGCAGAAATTCCCGTATCTCGGTTATGGCTTTGCATGGACAAAATCTTTCAAAGGTCAATGCGGGGATAAACTGAAGCTCGAGCTGGAAATAACAGATGTCGGACGATTGGAAAAATATCAATTCCCCTATCAGGGTTATGGATTTGCATGGGAGAAGCAGGGAACACTTATTATCAGAAAAAGTGATTGAAAGTGATGGAAATACAGTAATTGTACACTAATCAATGCTATCTGAAAAAATTTGTGTATCCAGAATGTTTTTGGATTAAAGACTCCAGTAAGTTCTGATGATCTTTTCTAACGTTTCATGATAGTTTTGAGTCTTGCTGTTGATTCTTTATATACCTTAAGAAGTTCATTTTCGTTTTCGGGCAGTTTTATTCTCAGTTGGTCAGCCAGCCAGATAACCTTGAACTCATCCGTATGTTCACATTGAGCCTTATGATGATTCTCGACAATACGGTATATGATTTGAATAAAATTCTTGTCAAAACCTGATTTTTCGAGGAGTTCTCCGGCTATCTTTGCCCCCTCTTTTTCATGATCTTCAGTACCCTTTCCAATATCATGCAGAATAGCGCCGATCAGTACAGTGTTTGAATCAGCCTTTACCACTCGAAGCAATTGTTTTGCACGGTCCAGAACCAGATCGGTATGAGGTACCCAGCGCTTTTCAAGATCCCGCTCAGTAAAAGAAGCGGCCATGATTTTATAAACATTTTCAACATCAGTATCTTGTGCAGCTGCGGAAGTTAAAAAACAGAATACCAGAACAAGAACGGTCACAAGCAGAGTTTTTCTCATTAGAATTAACTCCATTGGTTTATAAACGAGTTATTATCTTATTGTTTTTTAAACTTCATAAGATAAGAAATGATCCGGTCAAATACAAAAGAATTGCCATTCATTCTAATTGTTGATGTAAAGATTCCGGATGATCTTATCATTTCAAATCCCGGATAAATATCTTTGATTTCTGCTGTTTAGGCTTTACATTTGTTCTGAATTATCATTGGAAATGATACAATATCCACGGAGGATATAATGAAACGGATTATATTGTTTGCAGCAACATTTATTCTTTGTGTTTCAATTTCTGCGGCTTCCGCGCAGCAGGGAAATATATACTGGGGCTCCGAAGTTCCAAAAGGATGGAATGGAAAATGGAAAGATGAATTCAAGACAATTCCCGAAAAAACAGAGTACAGCAGAACCACTTCCTCTTACCAGGTGCATGAATTTATAGATATGCTTAAATGGAACAGTGAAAACGTTCATGTCATAAATATGTTCACTAGCGAACTCAGAAAGGTATGTTCTGCAGTGGTTCTTGCCAATCCGAGGATTACTTCTCCCAGGGAGGCACAGCAGTCCGGTAAACCTGTGATCTATCTGCAGGGAAATATACACCCCCCGGAAGCGGAGGGCAAAGAAGCGCTTTTAATGGTGATGAGAGACATTCTTCTGGGTGATAAAAAATACCTTCTTGATAATATGGTTATAATCTGCTGCCCGAATTATAATGTGGATGGAAACGATACATGGAGTACTCGGGATGGAACACCGAACCTGATCGGAACACGCACCAATGCACTGGATTTTGACCTGAACCGTGATGCGATAAAACTGGAAACGAACAACGCACACGGTCTTTACAGGAGTATTATCAATCCATGGGATCCTGTACTGTTCTTCGATGCTCATGCAATGGGGCGTGTCAAGCACGGTTATGCCATAGCATATGCAACCTCAACTGTACCTGCCGCACATCCTGAACCCCGCATGTACGTCTGGGATACTCTTTTCCCCGAAGTACGAAAAACCGTAAGGGAGAACTTTGGTCTCGAAATATTCACGCACTGTATGTATGATGAGGAAAACTGGCCGCCTACGGAATGGAGTCACGACCGGGCTTACTGGACAGTTGAAGGAAAATTTTTAGCAAGCGGTTACGGACTGCGTAACAGAATGTCGATACTGGTCGAGACTGCAGGTTATCCTTCTTTCGAAAGAAAAATATATGCGCAGTACGCATATATTACTGAACTTCTTGAATTTATAAACAAACATGGCAAAGAAATGAGCGAGATCTGTCAAAAAGCCGATGAGGATGTTGTGAACAGTGTGAGAACACAGGCAGAATCAGGCATTCTGAAAAATTTTGTCAAAGGTAAATATGAATCGTGGGGAAAAATAGATATTCTGGCGTACAGGGAAAACATTGCAGAACTTATCCCCGGAACAAGTGTTACACGCACAAAATCCGGAACAGCAACAGGTCCTCCTGAATTGTGCAGCGGTGTCGAACACCTTACCAAACCGGTCGGAACTAAAGAGTCGTCAGTGCCCCGGGGATACATAATTCCTGCTGAACTTGAATTCCTTGTCGAAAAACTCAGAACACATAATGTTAGTGTAGAACAGCTCGAACAGCCCATTGTGGTCAGCGGGGAAGAGTATGTGATTGACGGACTGAATAAAATCCGGAGCAGCGGTTACAATATGACAGAATTGGTCGGTGAATTCATCCGTTCAGAAAGAAAAACTTTTCCGGCAGGTTCGTTCCGGATAGACATGGCGCAGCCTCTGGCGAATCTGATATTTTACTGCCTCGAACCGGAAGTCAGTGACGGTTTTACCGGTTGGGGATTACTGGATGAATACTTGAAGTCTATCGGTTCTGGAGAACGCAGCATCGTTTATCCGGTATATAAGTACTTTCAGGTAATTAACGAGTAATACCGGGTATATTTTTGTCTAAGAGAGGAAGTTTTATTTAAAGGATCTTAAAACTCTAATTTTTCCTTGAATAAATGAAATGAAAAGATCAAGAATTAATACAAAATTTCATTTTTTCACTGGAATTTTCCTTATATATTCCCTAAATTGGCTTACATTATATACCTTTATATTATCTTGAAAATAATTGTTGTTATCATAATAATCCGGAGGCTGAATTGGACAAAAAACGGATAAAAGACCTGATACTTCCTGTCAGCGAATATGTGACTATTAATGAAAACAGCACACTTTTTGATATGATTGCTGTTCTCAATAAAGCGAAAAAGAAGACGGGAGGACCAGCTAATAAACATAGTACTGTACTCATTGTCGATGATGAAGGCCATGTAATCGGAGAGATAGATTATCTCGATTTTCTGCAGTCACTCGAACCCAAATACAAGGAGATAAGGGACCCTGAGAATTTCCTCCACGCAGGTGTCAGCCCTGATTATATGGAATCCACTGCTGATACATTGAGATTGTGGGAGGATAACGTTGAAAGAATCAATGCCCGTGCAAAATCCATAAAAATAACCGATGTTATGCGCCCGACAAGAGAACATATCGATGAAAATGCGTCTCTGCTTGAAGCAGCGCACAGGTTCGTCATGTACCATACTCTTGTTCTGTTCGTAAAACGGAATAATAAGATCACCGGACTGCTTCGAATATCGGATGTTTACGCAGAGATCACACGATTTATGTTGAACGCAGATTCATAACAGATAAGCAAACCTCTACCAGAAAAACAGCTGCGGCATCCAGCCATGCGGGATCTTGTTTAATCAAAAAATGTAATTCTGAAGAAAATGAAAATATCCGGACTCACTAAGAATCGTTTTTATTTGTAAATGGATAGTTCATTTGTTAACTTGGTATTATAATTTCGAAAATTCATATCTTCCTCTTTCAAAGTATTTAAAATAGAAATATCCTCTCAAACTAATAAAGGCTGAAAAATGGACAAATTTTCTCGACGCGATTTTCTTCAGAAATCAACAGCTGTTGCCGCAGGTGCGGCGATCCCTCTGAATTCGGAAAGACTTCTTCCAAAACAGGCGTCAACACCGAAAGTGAAACGGTATAAACCATTCGGTAAAACAGGATGGAACGTTGGCGACCTGTCCGCGGGAACAGGCCAGCGTGAACCCGGGATGATAAAACATTTGGTTGACTGCGGAATTAACCTGATCGACACTGCTTATCAGTATCCCGGCCATGAAGAAGTGATAGGTAACGCGATCAAAGCTGATCCCGGTCTGAGAGAAAAATTGTTTATAGTAGACAAATGGGACCCGGATCTGGTCAATCCTGTAGTCACAAAAAGTGAGTTGTTAGAGCAGCTCGACGTAATGCTCGAACGTCTCAACACTACATATATTGACTGCCTGATGATCCACGCTCTCGGACACCCCTATATGGGAGACATAACTCGCATTCAGAATCCTGCGATCTACGAGGCATTTGAAGATGCAAAAAAGATGGGTAAAATAAAGTTTACCGGCGCATCGAGCTGCGGCCCGAAAGCGCTCGAAGAGTTCGACTGGGGCCTTGACAACAACCGTTTTGAGGTGATCCTGCTCGGAGGAAATTTTCTAACACGAGGTGGTGAAACCCTGCTCAAAAAAGCACGGTCACTCGGCGTTGCCACAATGGCGATGAAAACCATGACTACATACAAGACCGACCTGCCGATCAAAGAACTCCAGGATCAACAGACCAATGCGCGTCAGGCGGTCCTCAAATATGTACTCGCATCCGATCTGTTCGACACGATCATTATCGGTATGGGTAATTACGACAAGGTAAACGAATATCTCGCGGTATCAGGAACGACAAGCCTGACAAACGAAGACAACGGTCACCTCGAAAACCTGAGTGCGATTATCGGTCCAATGTACTGCAGACCGACCTGCAGCGGATGCCTGAACTCTTGTCCGAGCAGCGTGCCCATTGCATCGGTGCTCAGATACCAGATGTATTTTGAGAGTTATGGTGAGGAAAAGAATGCGATGAGTAAATATGCGGCGCTTCCCGAAATACAGTCGGCGGCAATGTGTTCTCAATGCAATGCGCCGTGTGAAAATGACTGCTCATATAATATTCCGATCCGCGACAGGATGATCGAAGCACACGCACAACTTACATTTGCTTAAATGGAGATTAAACTGATGAAAAAATATACAATACTATACATGACAATATTTTGTGTTCTGGGATTTATCATTGTTTTCGGATGCTCCCAGGCGCCGCCCGAGACCGCAGAGGAGGTAATCGAACGGTCGGTCAAGGCACACGGCAGTGAAAAACTGACAAACTGGAGCACCAAGACAATCCTCGGGACCGTGGTCATGAACGACGGCAACTTTTTCAACTCGGCATACAGGCTGTACGTGGAAAAACCGGGTAAACTGCGCGAAGAGATCGACCAGACAGTTGATAAGGGACGGATCTTCACTGAGGAATTTCTGAATGACGGCGTCGCCTGGAGGAGACAGAATCTTATGGTCAGAGGGGGTAACGTTGGCCAGTCTACCAAAAAGTTGGAACAATGCAGCGGTATCGCATATTACGCTGATAAGGCTGAAGCCCTGCTGATGAAAGGTGAGGCGGAAGTGGAATGGAAAGAATGTGAGAATAATAATTTACAGGAATTCAACGTTGTTGATACGAAACTGGCATATGTTGTTGCCGCGGTTATGGGTGCCGATACGACCGAGCTTTATTTCGATAAAGACAACTATTATCTCATACTGGAAAAAACCGGCAGATCAGCAAAGGCATATCATGATTTCAAAAAAGTGAACGGTGTAGTGCATGCGGCAAAAATGAATATGATTTCATTTGACCGACGCGGCAATGAGAGGATTGCTCCTTACAAGTTCGAGACCATAGAATACAATAAGGCTATCGATCCCAAGCTGTTCACGGAGGATATGCCGGCAAAACAGTAGCGGTTATCCCGGCAAAAGCGCATATAACATGTAAAAACATTTGGGATTATAAGAACATTATAACTGCAGCACATTACCGAGTAGGTTTATATCATCATTTGCTTTAATATTCACGTTTTCTAACTAAAAACATACAATTTAGTGATATCTCACCTTCATTTCTTCTTAAGTGTTGGTTGTGTTTTTATTGTTTCAGTTTATAAAATTGGTTCATTTTTGGATGGGTGATAAAGCCAGCGCTTATCATCATACTTTTTCGAAAACTTTATAAAATGCATTGTACCATCTTATTTTACATTTAGAATTACATAAACATTATTCTGGTCAAATGTTATTTGATATATCGCAATACCCTTGATCATCAGTTCATCTTTCTATAAAATATTGACATTACAATCAAATTTATTTACTTTCCAATACTATTTCATTCTGCAATCATTCTACAAAAAATTTCACATAATACATTTGGAGGCTTTATGAAAGGCAAAGTACTGTCCAAAAGCGCTTTTGTATTACTCATTGTTATTTTCACATTATCTTCTGTTTTTGCCCAGGGAAGGATCGAAGATTATGAGAGGGCAGACCAGCTTAGGTCAAAAGTTAACGGATTGGTCTATAATTCCGAAGTCAGGCCGAACTGGATAGATGATTCAAACCGGTTCTGGTATATGAACAATATCCAGGAAGGTAAAGAGTTTATTCTTGTTGATGCAGACAGCAGGGATAAAGAGAGGGCATTTGACCATGAGAAATTAGCTCGATCTTTGTCTGAGACATCAGGAAATGATTATACAGGTTTCACACTTCCTTTTAACAGTTTTGAGTTTGTCGATGAGGAAAAATCAATCCAGTTTGTCCTGAATAATGAAGTCTGGAAATGTGACCTGAGTTCATACAAATGTACAAACACCGGGCAGTCTCCTCCTGCAAGAAGGAGAGGCGGCACACGCGGCGGTATTACTCAGCAGCAACAGAGGCCTGAAGCTGTCACTTCTCCGGACGGCAAATGGGAAGCTTTTACAAAAAACTTCAATGTTTATATTAGATCAGTTGAGACAGAAGATGAATTTCAATTAAGTTTAGACGGAGCGCCAAGTCATTATTATTCAGATTCATTCGCGTGGTCTCCTGATTCCAGAAAATTAGCAACAAACAAAACAAGGCCGGGGTATGAGAGACTGGTTCATTATGTGGAATCATCACCAGAGGATCAGCTTCAGCCTAATCATAATACAAGAGTATATGCAAAACCCGGAGACGTTCTTACAATAAATAAACCCGCTTTGTTTAATATAGATTCAAAAAGCCAATTACCAGTAAGTGATGAATTGTTCGAAAATCCATACAGAAACAGCAGAATTTCATGGTGGGATGACAGCCGGGCTTTTACATTTGAATTCAACCAGAGGGGACACCAGGTATACCGGGTTATAGAAGTTGACGGTGAGACCGGTAATGTAAGGGCATTGATAAATGAAGAATGTGAAACATTCTTTGATTATAATCACAAAAAATACAGAAATAATATTAATGACGGAGATGAAATAATTTGGGCGTCTGAACAGGATGGATGGAATCACCTTTATCTTTACGATGGAATAACCGGGCGTGTGAAGAACCAGATCACCAAAGGTGAATGGGTCATGAGAGGAGTTGACCGCGTAGATATTGATTCAAGGCAGATCTGGTTTACTGCGAGCGGACGCGAACCGGGCCAGGATCCATATCTTATTCATTATTACCGGATAGGATTTGATGGCTCAGGGCTTGTTAAACTGACAGAAGGTAACGGAAATCATAGTGTCAACTTTTCACCGAGCAGAAAATATTTTGTAGATACATGGTCGCGTGTTGATGAACCTCCTGTATCAGTTCTTCGCAATGCCGCAGACGGCAAAAAAGTGATGGACCTTGAAAAAACGGATATCAGTAAACTTCTCGAATCCGGGTGGAAAATGCCGGAAGTATTCACTTCGAAAGCCCGCGATGGTGTTACGGATATTTGGGGAATAATTATCCGTCCGACGAATTTCGATGAATCAAAAATCTATCCGGTAATCGAGTATATTTATGCCGGACCGCACAGTTCTTTTGTGCCAAAAACATTCAGAGCCTATCAATCTATGATGGCGATGGCTGAATTAGGATTTATTCTTGTACAGATCGATGGAATGGGAACGTCAAACCGCTCGAAAGCCTTCCATGATGTGGCATGGAAAAACCTTGGAGACGCCGGATTCCCGGATAGAATATTATGGATGAAAGATGCCGCAAATAAATATCCATATATGGATATTTCACGTGTCGGAATATACGGGACATCAGCTGGAGGACAAAGTTCTATGGGAGGACTTCTGTTTCATCCTGATTTTTATAAGGTAGCTGTGTCGGCATGTGGGTGCCATGACAACCGTATGGATAAAATATGGTGGAATGAACTTTGGATGAGCTGGCCGATAGGAGAACATTATTCCAGGGCATCCAACGTAGATAACGCTCACCTTCTTGAGGGCAAACTGCTTCTTATTCTGGGAGAAATGGACACAAATGTTGATCCTTCTTCAACGATGCAGGTGGTTGATGCACTGATCAAGGCGAACAAAGATTTTGATTTTCTCTATGTTCCCGGAATGGGGCATTCGGGAGGAGGCAGTTACGGTGAACACAAACGCAGAGATTTCTTTGTCAAACACCTTTTAGGCATTAATCCTCCTGAATGGAAATAAGAGTAAGTTTTCGAAATATGAAATCACTCTTTAGATAAATAATAATTACGTTTTAAAATTCTGTCTGTAATATATTGTTGTAAGTCGTCATAATATGTTGATGTCATTGGTCTAAAAGTTAAGAGACACATTTAGTCTATGCAGATGTTTTTTCCTTCTTATTCAGGTTAAATTAACATCTTTACACTGCACTTCTACACTTCTGATAAGAAAACAGCCCTTTGAATACGGGAATGATAAGAATATCTATCAATATCTTCCATAGAAAAAAAGGGCATAAAATCACCCTCTTATTATCCATATTTCCAATAGTCTTTGAAATACCGGTTTTTCGCACTTTAAACTTAGATACTGTCAACCACCAGGTTGCAGGTTCGTATCCAGCACGGGGAGCAACTGTAAGTTATTGTTTAATAAGGGTTTATGGATATTTCATAGCCCTTATTCTTTTTTAGGGCAATAAAACAAACCTATCTTATATGCTATTTTATTGAACGTATTTTTTGTGTTTGCTTCTTTGAGATCTGTTTGAATCGTATTTTTCTTAAGAAAATCCTTGACGTTATAGATGATAATGATTATCATTTTGTTATTCTTATTTTAGGTCAAATTACCTGACTATTCGAAAATCTTACTATTGAAAAACTTAAAAAGATATTGTATCAGAAAAGGCTTAAAGCGACGCCTTAGAGAATTGCTGTCTATGAAGCTATAAAGTCTGATACCTCTCATCCCAGTCCTGAGACGATTTATACTCGTGTTAACAAGAAATTTCCTACGATCTCGAAAGCGACTGTCTACAAGACATTAGACACATTTGAAAAGAAAGGTATCGTATCAGTTGTCTCTTCGCGTTACAATACTTTCAGATATGATCCGCTCACTAGTCAGCATCACCATATAGTGTGCAGGAAATGCAATTAAGGTTGTAGATCTTATTGATCCTGAATTAGACAATCTGCCAATACGTGATCAGGTCAAAAAAGCGAATACTCTACTGGATTTCAGCATTCATTTCTCTGTAATCTGTCAGGATGGCCGGGAGTAAAATTTTTTCGAGTATAGATAATAATCATTATTACTTGAAAATAAGTATTCTTAACTTGAATCTATTTAAATTAAGATTTTTTATAAAATAAAGTGAGTGAATTATGAGTGAAAATAGCAATTGTCCGGTAACTAATCCCAGTGCTGGTGCTGGCGGCACGTCGAACCGGGACTGGTGGCCGAACCAGGTTAACCTTAAAATTCTTCATCAACATTCTCAAAAAAGCAATCCAATGGGCGGGGACTTCAAATACGCTGAGGAATTCAAGAAACTTGATCTGGGGGCTCTGAAGAAGGACCTTTACGATCTTATGACCGACTCGCAGGACTGGTGGCCAGCCGATTACGGTCACTACGGTGGACTTTTCATCCGGATGGCGTGGCACAGTGCAGGTACTTACCGCGTCGGTGACGGCCGCGGCGGCGCGGGCACCGGTAATCAGCGGTTAGCCCCGCTCAACAGCTGGCCGGACAATGCGAATCTCGACAAAGCACGCCGACTACTCTGGCCGATAAAGCAGAAATACGGCAATAATATTTCCTGGGCTGATCTTATGATCCTTGCAGGAAACTGTGCGCTTGAGTCTATGGGATTAAAGACCTTCGGCTTCGCGGGTGGACGCGAAGATGTCTGGGAGCCGGAAGAGGACATCTACTGGGGTAGCGAGGATAGCTGGCTCGGTGACAATCGTTACAGTGGCGACCGCGACCTCGATAATCCGCTTGCCGCCGTTCAGATGGGCCTCATTTACGTAAATCCTGAAGGGCCGAACGGTGAACCGAGTGCTGTCAAATCCGGCAAGGACATTCGAGAAACCTTCGCTCGCATGGCGATGAACGACGAGGAAACTGTCGCACTAGTAGCCGGTGGCCACACATTCGGCAAATGCCATGGTGCTGGCGATGTGGCGAATGTAGGTCCTGAGCCAGAAGGGGCCGGCATCGATGAGCAATGTCTCGGATGGAAAAACAGTTTCGGCAGCGGCAAGAGTAATGACACGATCACGAGCGGCATCGAAGGTGCCTGGACTCCGAATCCGGTCAAGTGGGATATGGGCTATTTCGACATGCTTTTCGGATACGATTGGGATCTGGTAAAGAGTCCCGCTGGTGCCTGGCAGTGGGTTCCGGTTAATCCTGATGATAAGGATCTTGCACCGGCAGCTCACGATCCGTCGAAAAAGGTTACGACCATTATGACCACAGCAGACATGGCATTGCGTATGGATTCCATTTATGAACCGATCTCGCGCCGCTTCCACAAGAATCCTGAAGAGTTTGCAGATGCTTTCGCACGCGCGTGGTTCAAGCTGACCCACCGCGATATGGGCCCCCGCTCGCGCTATCTTGGTGCGGAAGTTCCGAAAGAAGAACTGATCTGGCAGGATCCAGTGCCAGCAGTCGAATATGAGCTAATCGACGCACAGGACATTGCTAATCTCAAGAGCAAGATACTTGCCTCGGGCCTGTCCGTTTCCCAACTGGTCTCGACGACATGGGCGTCGGCGTCAACATTTCGCGGATCTGACAAACGCGGCGGTGCAAATGGAGCGCGAATACGTCTTGCACCGCAAAAAGACTGGGAAGTCAACCAGCCGACCCAACTGAATACTGTTCTGCAAACCCTTGATGGAATCCAGAAGGAGTTCAACGATACACAGTCAGGCGGGAAGAAAGTCTCGCTTGCCGATTTGATCGTCCTGGGCGGATGTGCTGGCGTCGAGCATGCTGCGAAGAATGGCGGTCACAATGTGACCGTCCCCTTCACACCGGGACGTACGGATGCGTCGCAGGAGCAAACCGATGTGGAGTCATTCGCCGTACTCGAACCAGCTGCAGACGGTTTCCGTAACTATCAAAAAACCAAATACACCGTATCTGCAGAGAAAATGCTGGTTGATCGGGCTCAACTGCTAACACTGACCGCTCCTGAGATGACAGTTCTCGTAGGCGGAATGCGCGTCTTGAATGCTAACTTCGGACAGTCCCAGCACGGCGTCTTCACCAAGCGGCCGGAGACTCTAACTAATGATTTCTTCGTGAATCTGCTCGACATGAGCACTACGTGGAAGGCAACCTCGGAAGATGATGACCTGTTCGAGGGTCGTGATCGCGCTACGGGCGAACTCAAATGGACCGGCACCCGTGTCGATCTCATCTTTGGATCTAATTCCCAACTTCGAGCATTGGCGGAAGTCTACGGTTGTGAGGACTCACAGGAGAAGTTCCTGAACGACTTTGTTGCGGTTTGGAACAAGATAATGAATCTCGACCGCTTCGATCTCGCATGATCACTGTATAAATATTCTTTCATATAGAGGGCGCCGGTTAATTATTGAGAACCGGCGCCTTTTCTGTTATCTTATTATGTATGTGTGAATTACGAAGTCTTCTCTCTGTTACACCTTCGATTAAATTCTCACTAGACAACTTCAAAAAGATTCCAGGATTAATCTTCAGAACATTCAAAACCTGCGTAATCCGTGCTCTCGATAATCCCAACTTCCTTGCGAGTTCAGCCTGACATGTTACTTTACCTGAGTCCCCACCTCTGGCAGGACATGCGATCATTCGTTTGTACTCCAGCGCTACATCGAGTATAAACGGTTTGGATTTACGCACCTCGTACAGTCTCAACTCACGCATGGAGGGTTTCTTCCCAGGTGTCAAATCCGGCGGTTTTTGCCGAAAAAGTATAACCTTCTGCCTATTTCGAAATGCTATAAAGTACTGATATTTAACAACATAGAAGAAATTCGTGCGGTTCGTCTCGTGTCCAGTATGGGGAGTATACTACGATAGAATTAGTAAAATTCCTTGAAAATACTTTGAGGGCTCTTATCTTACTTTTTGCGGCCGGCTGTACCCCTGCTCTTTGTATTTGTCCAGTAATTTCGTAAGACGCGTCACAATCTCAGGATGCTGAGTCCACAAGTTGTCATTTTCAGCAGGATCTGTCTTCAGGTTATATAGTTGTCCTTGTGCTTCGCCCGGTTCAGGCCTGATCCTTGCCGGAAAACTAAAACCGCCTGAACCTCGGCCGAGGATCAATTTCCAATCTCCCTGGCGAATAGAAAACACTCCTGATCCGGAATGATGCACAATCGCTTCTCGTATCGGTTTCTCCCTTTTCTGTCCCAATAATGCCGGCAATATATTATAGCTGTCTTCACCTGCATTTTCCGGTAATTCTATCCCGGTTATGGCAGCACAGGTAGCCATAATATCTGTCAAACATATAATTTCATTACAGGTTGTACCAGGTTTGATCCGTCCCGGCCAACAAGCAATGAATGGCTCACGGTGACCACCATCCCAGGTATCTGATTTTTGACCGCGTAAAGAACCGTTAGGACGATGTCCGTTGTGCACCAGATCGTATTTTTCAGGAGGATCATCTGCCCATCCAGCCGGACCGGTAGTGAGAGCGCCATTATCACCGGTGAGGATAATCAGCGTATTATCGGTAAGGTTATGCTTTTCCACCGTACCAAGAATCTGACCAACAGCCCAATCCAATTCTGTCACCATGTCTCCCCGAACACCGGCTTGGCTTCGGCCTTTGATAAAATCAGGCGGCGTACAGGGTGTGTGTGGTGCCTGGTAGGGAAGATATAGAAAAAATGGCTGATCCGGATTGGATTTGACATTTTTCTCGATAAATGTAATTGCTTTTCGTGTAAACGTTGGACCTACTTCTTCATCTTTCCAGCCCGGCGTCATCAGTCCATTTCTTTGTAATGTGTTATAAGGATTTTTTTCTTCGCTTAAAGTGCCGACGGTTCTATCGTTTTCAATAAAGCAGTAGGGCGGCATATCTAAAGAAGCGGGAATACCGAAGAAATAATCAAAACCGACATCTAAAGGACCGGGGCGCAATGGCTGTGTGTAATCAACTCTTTCTTCATTCCCAAATCCCAGGTGCCATTTACCGATACAGGCGCTAACATAATCCTTCTCTTTCAACATCGAAGCTATGGTTTTTCTGTCCGGCTCGATTAACGATCGGCTGTAACCGTTCAGATTACCTCTCTTTAGACGCGACCGCCAACAGTAACGACCCGTCAATATACTGTAGCGGGTGGGTGTGCAAACAGCGGCAGGTGCATGGGCATCCGTAAAAAGTATACCCTTTCGGGCTAATTCATCAATATTTGGAGTGGGGATCTGCGTGGCGCCATAACAGCCAAGGTCACCGTAACCAAGATCGTCAGCCATGATAACAATAATATTGGGCATACGTTTTGGTTTTGTACATCCGGAAAAAATACTAAGCAGGCTTAAAGATGTTACACCATAGGCACTTGTTTTTAAAAAATTACGCCTCGATTGTTCTCTATCCATTATAATTATTCCTCATAAGTCCTGTTTTTCATTGCCGGATATCTGCTTGCCCGCCTGCCCCGCAGAATGCGGCGGCCGTCTGTTTGGAGAGCCTCTGGAGGAAAACTTCTCCCATTCGTGTTTGAAGTATGCAACATCATATTACTCAGGCAGCTGCAAATTAACCTATCACTTCTTTGAACACCCTGTAGAAATTTAATCCCATGATCTTTTCAATTTCTCCGGACTTGTATCCTCGTTTTTCGAGTCCTGCCAGTACCGTCTCCATGCGCCGCGGCCCGTTCAGTTCGGACAGAAAGAACGGCCAGTCAATTTCATTCTGGTTTGCACCGGCAAAAATACCTTTAGTACTTTTCCCGATCATTTCCTGCTCAAGCCTTTTTCTCTCTTCTTCCGTGTCGGGAACATGTTTATGTTCGCGGTCGCTCGAAATACCCACATGATCGATCCCTGCAGTGTTTACCGCATGGTCTATGTGGTTCAGGTAATCATCTAAATTATTGCGTTCTTTCGGGCCGAGAAACGGATTGATCTGATACATACCTATTACACCGCCTTGATCCGCGAGTGCCTTCATATTTTCATCGGTGGTGTTTCGCGGATGATCATAGACCGCCTTGCATCCGGAATGTCCGACGATGACAGTTTGTTTCGAGAATTTTATACCGTCCGCCATGGTTGCCATACTCGCATGAGACATGTCAACGAGCATATTAAGGCTGTTCATCCTGTCTATCACCTTTAAACCGAACTCGGACAGCCCTGATTTCGTCCTGTCCATACATCCGTCACCGGCCAGGTTCCTGACATTATATGTAAGCTGTATACTCGTAACACCCAGATTTTTGAAAAAATCTATCCTGTCGAGGTTAAATCCGATCGGGGTAGCATTTTGAAAATAGTACATCAATGCCAGGCGTCCTTCATTTTTTGCCCTGTCAATATCAGCAGCACATGAGGCTTTCATGAGATATTCGCTGTTCGTTTTTATATAGTTTTCGTATTGGGCATACGTATCGATTATGATCTGATACGCCGTGTCAGGAGGGAGGGGGCTGCCCAGAGATATACGAACCACATTCGTGCCGCTGTCCAGGACCTCCCTGATAAGACTCATAGGATACGTCACCCTGATCTCACCCATACCGTCGATTATCAGATGTCCCGGTTTCTGCAGTCTATTCGAAGGTGTCAAAAAATTGCCGAAGGCAACTGCCGGAACAGCACATAAAACTGACTTAATAAAATTACGTCTTTGCATAATTCATCCATGTTTAATATTTTTTAATAAACTTATTCTCACTTTTTGCCGCTTTATTCGGATATTTTACCTGGTATTTGCCCTTAACAAATACTGATAATTTCCTGCAGATTGATCTATCTGTCAAGTTTAACAGCCGTGCCGTAAGCTAAAAGTTCGGCCGCACTCCCCACAACACTCGTAGTCATATAGCGAAGATTGATGATCGCATCCGCACCCATTTCTTCAGCCTGGCTGATCATTCTGTGTGTGGCTACCTTACGGGCTCTTCCCATCATTTCCGTATATTCTATCAGTTCTCCGCCAAGTATCAATCTTACCAGCGCGGACAGATCCTTTCCAAGCCATATTGCAAATATCGTATGGCCCTGGACTAATCCGAGTATCTTGGTGATATTTTGACCGGGTATATCCTCAGAATTCAGCAGCAAAATACTTGATTGAGGATCAGAAGAAGTCATCTTATCCGAAATTTCCTTATACGATGTTTTCTGCCTCATCTGTTCGAGAGCTACTGTCAGCAGTACCAGCAGGATCCCGCCCAGTAAGCAGAAAATTGCGATCCGGAGCCATAAGGGAACGGCCGGATCTTCGGAATTGATAACGTACCATGGTATGCCGACAAATACTGCGGTGAAAATCCCCAGCACAAATGCCAGCGAACCAATATGTCGAAATATTTTCATAATTCCTCCAATATATACAAAATTTATCCTAAGCTTCATTAATTCTGATTATATCAAAAACTTTCTTCCTGATATCAAATCCCATCGAACAATCTACAATGCAGCTTTCACAATCTGTACAGGGATTTGTTGTAAAATCTATTGACCGGAGTGTCTCTTTTGCTTTAACTATGTCTCCATAACCAAAGGCGTACATATAACTCCTCATCACCGCAGGAATATTGAAACAGTTGCTGCATTGAGCCAGACATTCTCCACATTGCTGGCAGAAAAGACCGTTTTCCATTTTACTGTCTTTAATCTTCAGATCTTCCAACTCGGCCGGAGTCAAAGTCAGATCTTCCATAATTGACAGATCTTCCTCAAACTCGTCCAGGTTCGAAAAAGAAGGAATACAGGTGTGAACATTCTCATCCTGTAAAACCCATTTTAACGAGGCCTTCATATTGATCTTATTTTTTCTGTCACTATCCCAGTATACTCCCGCCTGGGTTTTCATCGCAACGATGCCCAATCCTTTTCCGGCAGCATATGCAATCGCATCCCTGATTGCATCCGCGTTTGCTTTACGAAAATTGTAAGCAGTGATAATTATATCATAGATATTACTATCAGCCGCCGCTCTTAAAACAATATCCTCGTTACGATGCGTAGTGCCTCCGATAAACCTTATCCTGCCTGAGTTCTTCAATTCTGTCATTACTTCAAGAAACGGTTCGTGCAGAGTTGTATCCATACTTGCCAGATTACCTAAACAGTAGATGTCAATGTAATCGAATCCTAATCGTTCCAGGCTTTCTTCAAGATGTTCAAGTATCATTTCTTTCCTGAAATTAGGGGTAAACTTCAGGGTTACCGGATCGATATAATTGTCATGTCCCACGCCATCGGTAATAATGAACGAATCTCTCGGCTTATCCCTTAAAAATCTGCCGATCTCTCTTTCAGGCATACCGTTTCTGTAGTTTCCGCTGGTAAAGATGAAATTTACGCCTGAATCATATACTATGGGAAGTATAGTACTATTGTCAACCACTCCCATACCGAGTATGGATGTTTCTAATCCTGTCTTGCCTAAAGTCCGTTTAATAACCTTTCTTTCCTGCTGAACATAATTGCCACTATCACATGACAAATTATCAAGTGAAGATACTGATAATCCGGCAAATCCGATCATGCTTTTTTTTATGAAATCTCTGCGGGATTCTTTCATTTATCCCCCTTGGCGGGATTGAACCGCTCCTCGCCGTGGATTTAACTGATGACAAAATTGACTTTTTAATAGTATGTTAATAATTGAACTTATTGCTTTTGGTTTTACCTGTTCTCAGTTAAAAGTAATACCTTGCCGTTCAGTGTTCCGTTATATTTGCTGTTTTCAACGCTTATCTTACCATTGACTATGACATATTCAACACCGGTACAGTATTGACGGGAATCAGCATACGTTGCCTTGTCGCTGACCGTTTCCGGATCAAAAATTACCAGATCAGCAGCAAATCCTTCCAAAAGCATCCCTCTTTTTTTCATCTGCAAGAAAGACGCGGGAAGAGATGTCATTTTTCTGACAGCATTTTCCAGTGTAAGCAGCCCGTCCTCTCTTACAAATTTTCCGAGGATCCTGGTCTGGCTTCCAAAATTACGGGGATGACCGCGGACAGGATCGTCTGATTCCTCAACAATTCGGTGAGCACTTCCATCGCTCGACACCATTACCCAGTCCTGCAGCAGGGCATATTCCTGGTCTTCAGTTGATTGAGATCCCCCGGCATAAAGTATACCGGGTTCGTTGATGATCAGCTCTGTAACGATATCAAAAATATCCCGACCCTGCTCATCTGCAATATCAATAAAATTTTTCCCTACTAACTGAGGGTATTTATCAGAAACCATGATAGAGAAATCATGCCACCCCCAACTGGCAACAGCGCTCGGATTATTAGGACGGCCTTCAACAGTTAACTTCCTTATCTGTTCTCTCTTCACCCGGTCAGACAGGGCATTTTCCAGTTCATATCTGTATCGCTCATCCAATGTCTCACGTTCAGATTCCGACAAATCCCTGTCTCGCCTTCTCGCTCTTATTTCTGAAAAAGGTTCCATATCCACGGGGATCCGTATGAACGATGAGATGAGTCCTATCGGTGAAGATTGAGTATAGGGATACTGGTCAGCAGCGATTTGGACTCCATCCGCTCGCGCATTCTGTATCGCCGATACAGCATCCTTCATTAATCCCCAGTTGTTCTTACCGGTTACTTTAAAATGAGCCACGCTAGACCGTACTCCGGTTTCCCGGGATATTCTAACAGTTTCATTTATTGCATCAACGATCCCGGAATTCTCGTTGCGCATGTGATTTGCGTATACTCCGCCGAATTCACCGACAATTTTTGCTAGTTCGATAACCTCTTCCGTTGCCGAATATCGGCCCGGAACATATTCAAGCCCGGTGCTCATTCCCCAGGCTCCGTCTTCCATCGCCCTGCGGATAATGATCTTCATTTCTTCTATTTCTTCAGCAGTTGCTGTTCTCGGTTCATTACCCATAACACTCCGTCGGGCATCCCCGTGGCCGACAAGAAAAACAGCATTTGTACCTATGCCGTTTTCCTCCCATATTTTCTTTGTTTCCATGGCATTCATCGATACTGATGAACCGCAGTGTCCAGTAACGACCGTTGTTGTGCCCTGGCTCAGGTAATTCAGATTTACATTTGATCCGGGATTACCCAGACCTCCGTCACAATGTGTATGCATATCGATAAAACCGGGAGCGACAACATATCCGTCTGCATTGATCGTTTCAGCCGCTGTATCCCCGGCAAGATCACCGATACTGAGAATTATACCATCTGTGATCCCGATATCGCCGAAGAACCAGGGATTCCCCGAACCGTCCACGATCTTTCCGTTCCTTATAAGTATATCATAGTGCTCAACAGGATCTAAATTTGAAGAATTGAAGAATACACCTGCAATAAACACAATAAATAGTGATATTATAAATCGTTTGAACATATAAAGTCCTTTTTTGAGAGAATTATCTGACTAATTAATTTTAGTAAAATCCAGCCTTAATGCACTGCCTGCCTGAAAAACAAATCCAGTGGTTTTATTATTGGGATCCCTGGTAAATTCAATTTGCCTTCTTCCAAATCTGAAGTTATCAGTAGAATAGGGGATAAGGGTTCCTGTTGTACTGCCGAGTTTCATTACAGGATTATCTTTTTCCATTGAGAGAGTTGCGTAAGTGTCAAGTTCATCACTGTAGTATATCCCGACGTATTCCTGTAATTGTGAAGATGACAGCGTAACCGGTTCAGGTTGTACCTGCGGGGTACGCTGCTGTCTCTGCTGCCGTTCCTGTCTTGGAGGTGGCTGTTCGGTGAACTGGTCTGCAAGATACAATTCTGCAATTTTCTGTGCCATGCTGCCGGGCCCCAGAGCGTTATTAGTGAAAACCACAATAGAGAATCTCTGATCGGGAAATTGCATGTATGTCGATCGAAATCCCACCCATGATCCGGAGTGTGAGATTCTTCTCAATCCTCTTAATGTACCTACATTTAAACCAAATGCATAACTGATCTCATTTCCGTCATTGAGCCTGCCCCGCGTAAGGGCCATATCGATCAGGCTCTGCGTACCGTTACTCAGTACATTGTGATAAAAATTCTGGTCCCATTTAAAGAAATCCTCGATCGTTGTATATATACTTCCGTCTCCGATAATATCAAGCTGGGTCATATTTATCCTGAAACCTCCGGCACGGATTGCGGAATACCCCGAAGCCCTGTTCTTTACGATCACGTTGAGGTCATCATGAAAATGTGTATCATTCATTCCAAGCGGATCGAAGATATATTGCTTTGCGAATTCACTTGTTTTCATACCACTTGCCCGTGAAACGATCTCAGCGAGCAGGAAATAACCGGAATTTGCATATGAATAACGGTCTCCCGGCGGAAAATCAAGTCCTTTCTGCCGGGCAAGCATTGCAAGAGCATCCTGTGATGTGTAATAATCACTCCGTGTAACAAGCCCCATAAGAGTAAGATAATCCCGCACTCCGCTTATATGGTGCACCAGGTGTCTGACCGTAAAGGGAGTATCAAGCTCCTGCATCTCGGGAATGTGTTTTCGGATATTATCGTCCAGGGAAAGTTTTCCCTGTTCGGCAAGAATTGCGATACACATCGCCGTGAACTGTTTTGAGGTCGATCCGATACGGAATACGGTTTGTGGGGTTATGGGTATGTTATATTCAAGGTTCGCCATACCGTAGCCCCGCGCATAAATGATTCTTCCGTCCTGAAATATCCCTAACGCTGCGCCGGGAGTATTATCGTTGTCCCAATCTGCAAACAATTTATCAACACTGTCAGTCAGCGCCGTATGTGTATATGCCTGAAACGCTTCTGCCTGCGTTATCCCTAATGCAAGAAATATTAGAATTACTGAGAAGAGTGTTAATGACATATTAAAATATTTCCCCAATTTCATTATACGTTCCTCCATATATAACAGTTTTATTTTTAGTCTTACACCTCAAAGTTCTCCCATCCGTGCTTAGTATACCCCAATGGGATCTCTTTCCATGATCACGCTAAGCAGGATTGAAACGCTCCTCGCCCAGTATGTTTTATGAATGAAATACACTATACTATCTCAGAGTATTAGTTACTGATTCAATAAATTATTATCAGCTAAAATTTTAAGAACTTCATCCCTGAATCTACGAGTATCCTTTGGAGTATTACATAAACACACATAGAACAGTTCTTTATCAGGAATAGAGACATAGTCACATCTGAATCCACCCTGTGAACCTGTATGACCGACCTGCTTCAATTCATCCAATTCACTTATAAACCAGCTGTAACCGATTCCCGGGGCTACTTCTGAATTCCAGTTCTCCGGTGCATAAACTTTTCTTGATTCCTCTATTGTTTCTTCATCGAGAAACACGGCTTTTCTTAAAGCCAGTTCATAATTTGCCAGATCTCTTACTGAGCTCCAGACACCTCCATTACCCGCGGCACAAAATGTAGGAACCTCACCGTAATCATTCTCCCTGAAAACATCATTCTCTTTAATATACCCGTGCGCTACACCTTCCTGAGGGAAAGCTCCGTCAGTTATTTTGCTATCTAACATTTTAGAGGGGAGAAATATTCTTTCTTCAATGAACTTCTGCCATTTCATATTCGAGGTTTTTTCAATAATAAGGGCAAGTCCGTTAAATGCGGGATTTGAATACTGGAATCGTTCACCCGGAGCAAACAACAAAGAATCATTCTGGGTAACAGGATAAAAATTCTCATCATCATTGGCCGTCAGGTAAAAGGTCCTGTTCGCATTTACGTTTCTGCTGTCAATCAATCCTGATGTGTGTGAAAGCAGATGGATTATCTTAATTTGTTGTGCCAGGCCTGCATTTTTGAAACCGGGAAAATACTTATAAATATTTTCATCGAGTGACAGCTTTCCTTCCTGTTTCAGGATCAGGATCCCATTTGAAACAAACGTTTTTGTCACCGATCCTGTATTAAAGACAGTTTCAGGGGTGACCTTTTCTTTTGTCTCAACATCTGTGATACCATATCCTTTTTCAAACAGAATTTTCTCACCTTTCATAACAAGAACCGCACCGCCCGGTTCATTCCCGGAAAACTGCCCCGAGAAATACACGTCCAGGTCATTTCGCACTTTGTCTGCTGAATAATTGCTGCATGATCCGCAAAAAAACAGAAGGATAATTGAAAAGAGTGTGATAGGCGCTTTATAATATTTTCCTAATTTCATTATACTTTCCTCCATATATAACAGTTTTATTTTTAGTCTCACACCTCAAAATTCTCCCTTAGTATTTTCAGTATGTCCTAAAACTTTTAGCCGTTTTGTGTCCGGCTAATTCCGAACCGGTACATTTTCAGGTTTATAAAGAAATGATTCCCCCCATGTCATGAGAACAAGCGGATAGGATGTTTGACTCATCCGGTCATAAGTCAGCCAGTATGGTTCACGGTGATCGATAGTATGTCCCAGTTCATTCTCATGGCCGGTAATTATTACTTTTGGATTGAAACCTCGGGCAGCCCTTGTAATATCGGTTGTCCAGCAGTTTGGCATCAGTATATCTACTTTATGATTTATTCCGACTTCATCGATCCATGCAAAATCGCTACTGTTAGACTGGTCTCCGGTATGGGCAAAAGAAATACCACCGGGAGAAAAGACCAGATAGACATTATTTATCAGGCTCCCTCCCTGGTGGCCGGGATATACAACAACCTCTAAGGTCTGTTTTCCGTTTTGTACTGGCAGCGATTGTTTCGTATGGGCTTCACGATTCAGGTGTGTCATTTTTTGCCCGATAGGTAGATCCTGCCATATCTCTTCCGGTGCAGCAACCGGTTTGCCCTGGTCCAGAAAAGATTGAGCGACCCATTCATCTGAGTGATCACCATGGCGGTGTGTGATGAAAAGTACATCGCATTGATCGACCAGTCGCTGCATGACTTCGTTATCTACCGCAAAGGAGTCTGCTCTCGCTGAATTTCCCCGGATCAGGTCAAATCCAACCGTCACATTCGCAGTGCGTATTACAAATCCGTGATCGTAGAGTTTCCAGATTACAGCGCCTTCTTTCGGAATGGTTTTTTCCATCTCTTCGGCAGCAAATATCATCCGGCTGTGGAAAAATTGTTGTACAGCGGACCTTTTCGGCGCATCAACATCGTGAAGCACATTGTCAAGCATTAGAAGCGCCATACGCCGCTCGAACGGTTCGGGAATAACCGGCGGGAAAAAATTAAGAGCTTTCTCAACCAGATCAAGGCTGATCAAAGCCTGCTCATTGAGAAATCCGTCGATGTCTCCCCAATAGTTCTTTGACGGATCGACAGAGCGCGTATATTCGATCTGAAGTTCAGGCTTTTCTGTACATGCAGCAAAATTAAGAATTGAAAAACACACAAGAAAAACAATCGAATATAATGATTTTTTCATTTTAGATATCCTTTATTAATATCTCACCTGACTCCCAATATCAATTTCCTAAACGAGATTCAATGGGAATAATTTTCATGTATAATTCTCACCCCTCAAAGTTCTCCCATTCATGCTTAACTCTTTCCATGATCCCGCATTGCGGGATTGAACCGCTGCACCGGGAGCAAAAATTATTAGTAAAACATCTCTTAAATCTTAAGGTTATTCTCTTATCGCAGCCGGAATAATATACTTTTCAAGCATATCATATGCATTGGAGGACCATCTATTAGTATTATTAGCAGTAAAAACAACAACCATATCAAGGTCGTGAAATAAGAATATAAACTGTCCGCCGCCGCCTATCGCATAAACCGAGTTTATTATTTTATTGTTTACCTTTGTATACCACCGCCACCACATATAACCGTAACCATCTTGAGAGTTTTTTACATGCTCCCTTACTGATTCGTTTATCAGATCTTCCGGGATCACCTGCGTACCTTTCCAATTCCCCTTGTCAAGGTACAGCTGCCCGATCTTTGCCATCGAACGGGGGCTTATTGATAATCCTCCCGTATTAAGTGTAACCAGAGTATCATTGTCAAGCCATTTGTATTCATTTATTCCCAGCGGATTAAATAAATACCTTTCAGCAAATTTGTCCACTGGAACACCTGTACTTCTTTTTACAATCTCAGCTGCAAGCATCATATTATGTCCGCCATAATTAAAAACTGTTCCAGGCTCATCTGCGACAGGCCTCTCCAGTACAAATCTAATATGGTGATCGCTCTTCATCCACTGATATGCAGTATTGCGGGAATCATCAAATCCATGGCTTCTCTCATCCCAATCCAAACCTGAAGACATGGATAATATATGCTTAAGTTTTATCTTTTGTTTATTTTCATTATTAAGATATGAAAACTCAGGAAAATATTTAAACAACGGTTCTTCAAAATCTTTTATATATCCTTTATAAGCGGCAATCATTATAACCGTTGAAATAACACTTTTTGTAACAGATGACTGATGATGTAAATGGTCTCTGAAAACCTGATTTACAAACGGACCGCAAATTTCCCCTTCTGCCCCAAAATATTCCTCGACAACCAGTCTTCCGTCTTTCACAATTAATACGCTATGAATGTCATCATATTTCCCATCTTTGATCCTGTTAACACATTTGATAATGCTTTCTTTATTTAAGCCAACATCAACTAAATCTGTACACTCCCAGCCATCAACGGTTTCTTCCGGAATGCGATAGCCGTATTCTCTTTCCATCGACGCTTCCGCTTCCAGGCTGTCAATGAATTCTATCGTCTTTTGGTCGTGAATCCTTTCCCACACAAACGGAATTGATGCATTGTATTTCAAATGAATCGAATTCTTATCCTCGCTCATTTCTCCTTTGAATTCATCCCCCCAGAATTCAAGATGTCCATTGCTAAAGGAAATTCTCTCATCGTTGATCCTGATACTGCTTTGAGCCCCTGAATCATAGATCAGGGATTGAACAAGTTTTCCTCTGGAATTGATAATGATCTTATGCAATCCCGGATTTTCTTTTGCAATATCCATTCTGTAGCTTTTCCAATACCCCAGGATGTCTTTATAGGTTTGCTGTTTTTCCTGGATATTTGGATCGCAATTGAGAATAAATCCAGGTAAAAAACTGGTTGAAATGATAAAAACCAAAATCGTCGTTAAAGAAGATTTGAACTTAGTTGTTTTTGTGCTCATTTTTATACCTTTTCCAAAAATTGTCTGATATTCCTATTATCAAATTCCTGATAGATATAATTGGGATTTTGTCAAAATTTATATAATCTTTCACACCTCTCAGCCAAAGGCAGATCCGCTTGCCCGCCTGCCCCGTAGAATGCGGCGGCCGTCTGTTTGGAGGGCCTCTGGAAGAAAAGTTCACCCATTCAACTTCTTCATCATCCATGCCATATTTTTACCCAGTGTTTTCATGATGATGATACCTTCTTCATCTTTTTCGACATCGCCGGGATTACGCCCAATACCTATATTCCAGTAACATGAACCGGGAACACACATTTGACTGATAAAAAAGAAATGATTGATCGAATTGAACGCATGGATACTTCCGGCACGCCGAACAGCAATTACGGCCGCACCGACTTTGCGTCGGAACATATCATCATTAGCCTTTGCGACCAGTCCCGCTCTGTCAATGACTGCTTTTATTTCGGTACTGACGTTAGAAAAATAGGTCGGTGATCCGAGAATAATGCCGTCTGCTTCCATAATCTTGTCAATACATTCATTTAGAATATCATTATTATTCGAGCAGTGGTGGTCCTTATTGTCAAAACATTTATAGCAGGCGGCACATCCCCTGATCTTTTTTCCGGCAAGCGGAAACACTTCTGTTTCGATTCCCTCTTTTTCCAGTTCATTCATAACATAATTAATAAGGGTAGCAGTATTTCCGTTCTTATCTTTTCTACCGCTTCCGTTAAAAGCAACAACTTTCATTTTTTTCTCCATAGTTTTACTTCCCATACACCGCAGGATCGATGCTGTGGTTGTGCAGTTCAGCTGAACAACAGCGAATCCGGATAACGCTGTTCAGCTGGTTCCATTTTCAGCTTGTGCCTCCAAGGGCTACCGTTATGGCCTCCCCGTTGATGCCGCTGGATTCTTCGGATGCCAGGAAGGCTATCACCTCGGCCACTTCTTCGGGTGTCACCACCCGGCCCGCCGGGTATAGCGCAGCTCTTTCAGCCCACACCTCGTCTGTAGTGATACCACGCTGCTCGGCTTCGGCTTTGGCAGAAGTCTCTGCCATTGGTGTTCGCACCCAGCCCGGAAGCACTGCGTTGGAAGTCACGCCGTGTGGTCCGGCATCCTGGGCAACCGAGCGCATCAGGCCCAGAAGGCCGTGTTTTGAGCTGTTGTAAGCGCTCCCGGCGTATTCCGCCACCTGTCCGGCCGTCGAACTAATGAACACAAGCCGTCCGTAATCCTGTTCGATCATGTCTTTGACAACTGCCTGTGACAGGAAATAAGGGCCATCCAGGTTGATGCGCATCGTTTCACGCCAGAGCCCAGGCTCCTGCTCCCAGATCACCCGTTCATGGGCCGAGCCAATACCGTGATTGCACACCAGGATTTCAACCGGCCCCAGGCGATCCCGTGTTTCCTCCACCGCAAGTGCACAGCCGTCAGTTGTACCCAGATCCGCCGCAACGTAGTCCAGACCCAGTGTCTGCAGTTCATTCTCGCTGCGCGCAACGGCCATCACCCGTGCACCGCGCGAGGTAAGCAGTTCAGCCGTCACCCGTCCGATTCCACGCCCCGCACCGGTTACTATCGTCACCCGTCCTTTAACTCCTGTCATAGCTTCCTCCTCTTCTCATTGCAGCAACTCTCCTCCAATATGAAAAGTTTGTATAATTCTCATACATTTCCCGTAAAGTGGGTTTGAACCGCTCCGCAAATTTATTTTACCGGTTTTCTCCTGTTATTTCCTGCCATACCCTGAAAAAATTACCGCCCATGATTTTCCCGGTTTCTTCTTCACTAAAACCGTGATCCAATAGGGCATACGTTATAGAGTCAAAATGTGCCTCTTCTCCAAATTCTTTTAAATAACTCATCCCCCGCAAATCACTGCCGATACCGATATGGTCGATCCCGGCTAAATCTTTTACATACTCTATATGTTGAACCATTTCATTCATATCTGCGAACGATGACGTCGGCCAGATCCCGATTATACCTCCTTTTTCAGCGATCGCCTTGATTTCCTCGTCGGAGAGATAACGGTCGCCTTCATGGAGCGCTTTCACACCGGTATGACTGAACAATACCGGATGCTGTGATACTGCAACCACATCCATGGTGGTCTCCATATGGGCATGGGCAAGATCGATAACGATTCCAAGCCGGTTGCACTCGCGAACTACCTCCTCACCAAACGGTGTCAATCCTCCGGCCTGGTATGGTCTTGTCTGAATAAATCCCAGTTCATTTGCCCGGAAATTTACGAGCTGCAGCAGACGAAGTCCTTTTCCGTACAGTTCCTGCAGGTGCTCGATGTTCCCTTCAAGTCCGTCCGCACCTTCAAGTGCGGCGATCAAAGAAAGCTTACCCTGCTTCTTTGCTTCAAGGACACTCTCGGGGCTCAGGGCAAGTGCGGCATTCTCTTCTGTTGTTGTTTCGATTATGCGCGAAAATCTGTCCAGCGTAAAAGCATAAGCATCACCCGGCTCAATGTCATAGTCTTCCCCAGACCGCAAACGGCGGACATTTGTTCCGTCACGTGTCACATAACCGCCCTGATATGCCGCGTCGCTGCTGACACAGCAAACGGCAACATCCATATGATTGTTGAGATAGCGTCCTATCTCTTCCTGGCTTATCTGGGATACATTCGCACGGTGGAACCTTTCCGGATGCGCATGCATATCGACAAAAACATACTTTTGATGAATGTTCCCGATTGTATCGCCTGAACCGGGTGAACATGATAAATAAGCAATCAACATACAGAGTGATAATATACTTATCCCTGTAATTGACTTGTTGTCATTACTATAAACTTCTTTTTTCTTGTTCATACGAACTCTCCCATTGATGAAATATACTACATGTTCCCGCTAATCAGGATTAAACCGTTCCTCACCTAATATGTTCTCACAGAAGAGGTTAATCCATATACATTGGATAGAATTATCTTCTCTTTTTTACTCCATTTATTGCCCCTTCAATTAATCTGATAGCTGCTTTTCGGGATATGTGGTCCGGATCTCTCGGCCCATACGGAGTAGAAGCAATACCGATTGAAGCCGTTTTTGGATAGGTGCACATCAGCTCGATACAGGCTGCAAGTTCCCGGCTCGTCGGACCGTCCGGGGCAGTTAAACCGTGCCCGAGTACTTCTTCCGGGGCGAGAACATCCATATCAACATGAATATATATTAAATCTGTCAGTTTACTCAGTTTTTCCATTTGTTTGTGGATATTCGGAGTTAGATTTCTGATGTCGTCCGTGGAAAGTATCTCAATATTTAATCTGTTAATAAGCTCCATTTCACGCGGATCGGTATCTCTTACATCTCCAAGGACAATATAGTTCGGAGGCAGGGGAGGATCAAGACCGGCAACAAGCCGGTTATTATGGTTATAGAGACCAGCTGCAATGGCAACATCCATTCCTCCAAACATACCGCTAAGTGTTGTTTCAGGTGTATTAATATCGGCATGAGCGTCAAGATAAATAAGGCCTATTCTATGCGGAACACTGCCCGCCAGATGATACGTCTCTTTTTCACCTCCCGGTCCCATATTCTGCAGACCGGCAAGCATTCCGTATAGATCCGTGCAGCTTCCCAAAAGCCCAATTGTGAAATAATCATTTTTTCCGTTTACCGAGATCAGGTTTCCTATGTGCCTGGCAACAAGCGCAGATCTTGCCCATCCGCCGTATTTTTCCTCTTCCTGAGTTAGAACAAAAGTCTCATCTTTATAAATCTTACACCCAATATTTTTTAGGTTGTCGGCAAGACCTTCAGCCATAATACTTGCAGAGGCACCAAAGGGATTCTTTGCTATAACAACTTTTACTTCCCCGGTTTCCCGATACTTCTGACCGAAAACCGATATCGGAAAAAACATACACAAAACAACTGTAACCAATATGATTTTTTTCATCTTCTTATCCATGATTTTCAATTTTGTCATTTATTTATATCTTATTTAAATGTCATGAAATAGTCAGCAGATACACGTTTATCTGCTTTTTACGCCTTTAATTGCTCCTTCTATCAACCTGTAAGCAGCTTTCAGAGAGATTTCTTCAGGATTATCCGGCAATGAGGCTATTCCGATAGCAGCTGCTTTTTCGTATTTAAACATTGTTTCCAGACAGGCGGCAAGTTCTGTGCTTGACGGTCCGTCCGGCACCAAATGTCGATGTCCGGGTACTTCCGACGGATCGAGAACACTAAGATCTACATGAATATAAAGTATATCCGTTAATTTGCTCAACCTTTCCATCTGTTTTGTGATAGCATCTGTGTTGTTTCTTATATCATCAACAGATATTGTTTCAATAAATGAATTGTCGATGTGTACCTGCTCATACGGATTTGTATCCCTTACACCTGCCATAACAATATATTTTGTAGAGAGCGGGGGATCCAGACCTGCCTGCAGTCTCAGGTTTGTATTACAAATTCCCGAAGCAACGGCAACATTCATTCCTCCCATGTCTCCTTCAAGAGTTATATCCGGCGTGTTGAAAGCAGCCTTCGCATCGATCCAGACAAGACCGACCTTTAGCGGTTTATTCTTTCCTAAACGCACTAAACCTATTATATCGCGGTTTCTGGTGTCTTTGAGTGGTTCTCTTCCCGGACCCAGATGCTGCAGCCCGGCAAGCATTCCCACTAAGGATTTACTGCCTGATAAGAGTCCAACAATAAAATACTCGTCTTTGTCATTTGCATATATCATTTTGCCAAGAGTTCTGTTGGTAAGTGATGCCCTGTTCCATTCGCCATATTGACTTTCCAGCTCCTCTGGCATCTTGACAGTAGATATCTTCACGATCTCACACCTTGCTTTACGCAGAACATCAATAAGCCCACCGGCCTCAAGAAGTTCCGGCCCTTTTAGAAGTTCTGGTCCTGTTCGTGAATCGGTGTAAGGATCTTTTACTATTATCACTTTTACATTTCCGGAGTTATCAACATACTGTTGTGCATAGATTGTCGCCGGAAGGAAAATCAAAATAATAGAGAAATAGAAAATATATTTCGTCATCATTGTTTCCTTTCATGTAATTTTAAAAGATTTATAATTATCCGAGTACTTTCCAAACCACTCCCGCTTGAACCGCTCGACCGCTTTCTCATCAGACGTAAAATACTCCGGCAGAAACTTCAGCGCTACCTTCCGCTCCAGCTTCATATCCTCAGCAAGATATACTTCCCCCATCCCGCCTTCACCAAGTTTCTCTAAAATTTTGTAGTGTGATATTGTTTCACCGATCATTTACATTGCTCCGATAGCATTTTTAATCCAAGTTAATTTGGTATTAAACAATCATGTACTGCAGAATCAACTTTATCAGAACGGAAGGAAGTTATTAGCCTTCCTTCCGACTTCCAGACCTTTTATATATTTCATCAGCTGATCCTTATACGGGAACAGGGCAGGGGTGCCGCCCGTATGCAGGAATACGACCCTATCATCACGCGTGAAAAATCCCTGTTTTATTAGGTCGATCATCCCTGACATCGCCTTACCCGTATAGACCGGATCCAGCAGTATACCTTCTGTCCGGGCCGTCAGGATCATCGCATCAACAACATCCTGATTGATATATCCGTATCCTTCACCGACATACTCATCGTAAATTATGATCTCTTCCGGTGTGAAACTCAGGCCCAGATTCAGAGCCGCGGACGTTTCATTTGATATTTCCGCTACGCTTTCCTTTCCCTGTTGTTTTGCACCTCCGATGCTTATTCCAACAATTTTTACATCAGGATCAACTGCCTTCGCTCCGGTAACAAGTCCTGCCTGGGTTCCCCCTGAGCCCGTCGGATGAACTATATAATCCATTCTGATTCTTCTCTGATTCGCCTCAAATTTCATTTCAAGAAATGCGTTCGTATAACTTATGGCGCCGAATGGCTTCAGCATATCTCCACCGGTACTTGAACCGCCAACAGGTATCATATAGGGTTTATGGCCGGTGTTCCTCAGCTCTTCGGTGATCTGTTCAACAACTTCAGTCCTGCTTTCGCCCGGTTCCACGAACCTTACATCAGCGCCGAATATTTCATCCAGAAGAAGATTTCCGTCATATTCCGGCTGGTCAGTGTCTTTTTTCGAAAGCACAAGAACCGCATTCAGTCCGCACATTTTTGCGGCCGCCGCTGTCTGACGGCACCAGTTCGACTGCACACCCGCGTAAGTAACTATCGTATCAGCATCTTTACCGAGAACATCAGGAATAATATATTCCAGTTTCCTTGTCTTATTTCCCCCGAACGCCAGGCCGGTCTGATCATCCCGCTTCATAAATATCCTCGGTCCGCCCAGTTCTTTTGACAGGATCTTCATCTCCTCGAATGGTGTCGGGATATGTGAGATTTGTTTACGCCTGTAATTATTGTACATGTTCCGTACCAGCCAGTTGGGACTGATCCTCCCCGGCTGAGACGCTGTCCTTGTTGTACCGCATGAGACTGCGGTACTCAATATTGTCGGCAGTACCGCGATACCGATCCCACCCCGAATAGAATTTTCCAGGAATTTCCTTCGTGTTAATTCCGATTTATTAAAATCCGTAACTTTCATTTTGACTTTCCCCCATGTATGATTCAATTTTGGAAAATAATTTTCTGATTGCTCATTTTACTACCCTCAGCTTTTTCAGATCAAAAACCTGACCTTCCTTTAATATATGGAACTTCAAACCATCTGCAGAATGAATATATGTCCGGGTTGTATCGACAGGAGCAATACTTGCCTGTGTCGCATCAAAAACAAGTACGTTGCTGTTCCCGATAACCTCAAATGTGTTGCCCGGTTTCCGTATGATTGCTGTTTGTTCATCTATTCCTATACCTATATATTCAGAATGATCGAGCACTAAACTGATCAACCTGTTCTCGCGTTGGCGTTTTACAAAATGCTGATCTATAATTACACCTTTCATAAAACCGAAACCTTTGACATAAGCAATATTCGCCGCTTCGATCGTTTTTAATCTGTCATCACCCTCATACCTGATTTCACTTCCGGTAAGCATTAGATCACTCATTATCGCCGCACCTGCACTTGAACCGCTGAGTACTCCGCCATCAGAGTAAATCTCTCTTATACGCTCAAGTAGTTTTGTTCCGTTCAGTAAACCGGTCAGTCTGCTTTGAACACCGCCGGAAAAGAATATCCCGCCGACTCCCTCGAAATGTTTCAATGTGGAATCCTGATTGACATTATCTGGAGTAACCACAAAATAAGTAACTTCCTTATCAGTAAACTGTGCAAGTTCAGCCGCATGATTTTCCCCTGTACGCTCCGGAGAAGCGCTTGCATTCGGTATAACAACTATTTTGCCATTGTCATGAAGTTTCCCCAGGTCGGTGATCGTTTTCATAATACGATCCGGCCTGGAACCGCCGCCTATGATAACCAGATGGCCCGACTCATCGCCAAGTTCAATTCCCGAATTTTCTGAACAGTTGAAAACTATAAAAATACATAAACAGAACAGTAATATTCTTTTTAATGGATTATCCTTCATTTCTTCTCCGTTTTATTCTATGACATTTTAATTATCTGTTACCGGATACATTTGGATCGTCCCGAACTGTGATCGTACTTGTGTATATTTGTCCGTTATAGGTCATTTTTATCAGGTAATCTCCCGGTCCTGCTGCCGGTCCTCCGCGCCCACGGCCTCCTCGTCCGCTGGTTTGCTGCTGCTGTCCTGCTCTGCCGGGAGCATCAAAACGTAAATCCCACATCAGTCTGTTGATTCCGGGATTGGCGTCAATAGAAAAAGTTCTCTTCAGATTTTGGGCAACGTTGGAAATTTCGAACTGTACCGTACCTCGCGCTGAAGTTCCCAGATAGTAATTGATCGCAGCAGTAGTCGGAGGATTCTCTCCGCGAAAATACATTGCACCGCCCGAACCGCCCGTATTAATGCTCCGCCAGCTTGTATGAACTCTGTTTTGAAATAGAAAACCATCTGAAGCCAGGACTTCATCGGTCAATTGTTGCAGCGGTGTGATATCGTCCATTATCCAGACACCACGGCCGTGAGTACCCGCAACAAGGTCACCGTCGCGTGGGTGGATCACCAGGTCATGGTATGCAACCGTAGGCATATTATTATTGAGTTTTGTCCAGGAAGTACCGCCGGTGACCGAATAAAAAACTGCAAACTCTGTCCCCACAAAGAGAAGATTCGGATTCTTAAGGTCTTCAATAATAACATATACCGGCTGGTTATCCGGTAGGTTATTGGTTATGTTTATCCATGTTCTGCCGTAATCCGTCGTTTTAAACACCCAGGTTGTGAAATTGTCACTGCGGTGGCCGTCAAACGTCAGGTATGCAGTGCCCTCATCAAAATGTGACGCCTCTAAACGGCTTACCCATGTCGCTTCCGGTACACCCCGTACATTCGGTCGCATATTTTCCCACGAGACACCTCCGTTTCGTGTTATATGAATATTCCCGTCATCTGTACCTGTCCAGATCAGTCCCGGAGTCAGCGGCGATTCGGAAATAGTAATCAACGCACAGTGAATTTCGGCATGACCGCTCTCTTTTGACAGGCCGCCGATAAAATTATTGGTCTTTACCGGATCATTGGTCGAAAGATCCGGACTGATGATTTTCCATGTATCACCGCGGTCGACTGACCTGAAAAGATGATTTCCCCCAAAATAAATAGTATGCGGATTGTGCGGTGAGATAACGATAGGGCTGCTCCAGTTGTACCGAAATGCATCATCGTATTCATTCTCCCGCATAAAAGCTTCGGTCTGCTCCGAAATATATTCACGATAATTGAGAATTGTATTTGCCCGGGGCCTGATGTTTACACGTTCCCGGGTTTCAACATTATGTCTGCTTATATACCCGTTCTGGCTTTCATTGTAAAGTACTCTCCAGTCGGTCGGATCTACCTTATTATGGAATCCGTCACCGCCGCCGATACTGAACCAGCTGTCGGTAAAGATCCCTCTGCTGTCCCTGCTGTTGCTCGGACCGCCCCACGAGCCGTTATCCTGAAGGCCGCCGTAGACATAGTAGGGCTCCCGCATGTCAACACCGACTATGTAATACTGAGCGAGTACATAATTATCGAATTTGATGAAGTTATTGCCGTGGTCATGCGTAAGGTAAGAGCCGCCGTCACTGCCGATGTAATACCTCTCTTTATTATTTGGATCGAGCCACAGCGCATGATAATCGCCGTGTACACCTCCGCCGGAAGGACGCCTTAATGTCCTGCCGCCGTCCTCGGAAAACTGGAAACTCCCGGCAAGAATATAAACGAGTTCATCGTCCTGCGGATTTATCCATATATGGCTGTAATAGAAAGGGCGGTTATTAAATCGGTTCATATACTGCCAGCTGCTTCCGCCGTCCTCTGACCGATAAACTCCCGAACCGAGCTTGGTCATATCATTATAATCGGGGTCATTCTGGGCCGGCTGAAAACCATGTTCAAATATCGTCATAAGGACATTCGGATTGCTTCGCGATATGGCCAGGCCGATATTGCCGGTAATTCCTCCTGGTAGGCCGTTCTCCAGTTTTTTCCATGATGCACCTGCGTCCGTACTCTTAAATATCCCTCCGTTCTCGCCGCCGCTGTCAAAACTGTATGCTGTCCGTATCCGTTCCCAGAAGGCGGAATACAGAATATTCGGATTTGACGGGTCCATTACGAGGTCACCCGCGCTCGTTTTCCCGTCATCAGGCAGGCCGTTCGTCAGTTTCCGCCATGTCCTGCCGCCGTCGGTCGTTTTGAAGATACCCCGCTGTCCTGTATATCCCCAGAGATGTCCCTGGGCTGCAACATAAACGATATCAGGATTTTCCGGATGAGTGACGATCTCATCAATATGGTGCGTATCTTTAAGTCCCATATTAGTAAAAGTTTCTCCGCCGTCTGTCGATTTGTAGATACCGTCACCCCATGCTGCACTGTTTCTAACGTTTGATTCACCGGTGCCTACCCAGACTATATCCGGATTTTTCTGGAAGATTTCCACATCACCGATAGAGGCGGCCGGTTGGTCGTCAAAGATCGGTTCAAAAGTCGTTCCCGCGTTTGTCGACTTCCAGACACCGCCGGAAGCGGAGGCCACATATACAGTCTCAAAATTACCCTCAACAGCATCTATGGAGACAACACGCCCAGACATGTTCGCCGGACCGATGTTCCGCCAGCGGAGATCCTTGATAAGGTTTTCCTCAACCGTCTGCGCAAAGACCGGTAAACTGAAAAACAGGATGAAGCATACAATTAAAGTATAGAAAGAACTGCGATTAAACATTTTTTGCTGAAACA
>JBHPLC010000209.1:0-2369 GCA_042564455.1 Candidatus Zhuqueibacterota bacterium
ACGTAAACGTGTCTGTACAAGCTGTATTAAATCCGGCAAAATAAACAAGCCGGCTCTGGCAAATTAAGATTAGAGATCAAAAATTTTCAAATAAAAAAACCACCTGAATTCAGGTGGTTTTTATTTATATACAAGTTTTTTAATCTGTATCAATTAATTCTTCTTACCCTCGGCTTTTTCCTGCTCGTAAGCTTTTCTTGCATCCTCGGTCATTAATGGCAAGAAAACTTTGGGATTCCAGTTTTCCGCTTCCGGATCTACAGGGATCCCCCATTTCTGAATTTCATAATGCAGATGAGCACCTGTCACTCTTCCGGTATCACCAATTTTACCGATCTCATCCCACCGGGAAATTACTGATCCTACTTCTAAACCAGGTTTAATCTCTGACAAATGACCATATATTGTTGTATATCCATAATCCTCACTTTTATGGGATATTTTCACATATTTTCCCATTCCTTGACCACTTTTGGAACTTCTTACCACTTTTATTACGGTTCCATCGGCAGTTGCATGAACAGGAGTACCTATCTTACCTTTGATATCTAAACCCTCATGAAACTCTCTCTCTTTTTCACCAAAAGGATCCGGACGGGATCCAAACCTGTCGGACAAACCGATATAACCTTCTTTTGCATCGACCGGGGCTATTGATGGATAGTATCTCAACATTTCCTTATGTTCTACTGCAGCTTTTGCGGTAGAAGCATAGCTATCTTTTAGAACTCCTATCAAACCTTTAAGTGTGGTTAATTGTTCAGTAGCAATATCAGACAGCATCTCATGTTCATTAAAAAAGATCTCATTCCTGTTAAAAGGGATATCTATTCCGCCTCCACCAAGGCCTATTTCTTTTTTAGAGGGATCAAGCGGATCAAGGCCGACCTGTGTTCTTATAAAATCTTCTCTTTCAAAAAGATTCTCGACCTGGGTTTCAAGAAGGTTATATTCCTCATTAAGCTGGGTAATCGAGTTCATCAAATTTTCCTTATCCTCCCTTACGGAATCGAGTTTTTGCTCGTACCACATCAAAGAGACTACATTTACACCCACGGACATAACTGTTGCGAAGATTACAAAGGTTGTGAATGTTAAAAGGAAAATATGAAATTTCGAGAAGCTTAGTTCACGGGACTTTGATGATTTGTTGGAGAAAAGTACAATCTTGAATCCTTTATCCATTATTATATCCTTATACTAGTAAACCCGCCAAAACTATATACCTATCCCCTGTAATTATTCATATTAAGAAAATATTTTTAATATGTCAAGTAAAATTTACCCCAGATACGTTCTTAATGCCCGGCTTCTTGAGGCGTGACGAAGTCTCTTTATTGCCTTCTCCTTTATCTGGCGAACTCTTTCTCTTGTTAAGTTGAACTGTTCTCCTATTTCTTCAAGAGTAAGAGGGTGTTCTTTATCAAGGCCAAAATAAAGTTTGACCACTTCTGCTTCACGCTTCGTCAGGGTCGATAATGCCCTGTCTACTTCATTCTTCAGCGACTCCTGCATCAAACCGTGATCGGGTGAAGGCTGCCGGTCATTCTGAATTACATCGAGAAGCCTGTTATCCTCACCCTGACTGAAAGGAGCATCCATTGAGAGATGTCGTCCCGATATCTTTAATGTATCAGACACTTCGAAAGGAGTCATTTCAAGCTCATCGGCAATCTCATTCGCACTCGGTTCTCTTTCAAATTCCTGTTCAAGATTGCTGAAGGCCTTCCCGATCTTATTTAAAGCGCCGACCCTGTTTAAGGGTAATCTGACTACTCGTGACTGTTCGGCGAGTGCCTGCAGAATAGACTGTCTTATCCACCAGACCGCATAAGAGATAAACTTAAATCCGCGAGTTTCATCAAATCTCTTTGCCGCTTTTATAAGGCCGAGGTTCCCCTCATTGATAAGATCTCCTAAAGTCAGACCCTGGTTCTGATACTGCTTCGCCACACTGACAACAAATCTCAGGTTGGCTTTGGTGAGTTTTTCCAGAGAGATCTGGTCACCATTTTTTATCTGTCTTGCTAAATTTATTTCTTCATCAGGAGTCAGCAGCGCAACTTCGCCTATCTCCTGTAAATATTTATCTAACGACTGATTTTCTCTATTGTTCTGCTTTTGACTAAGCTTTACCATATTTTAAGCTCCAAACCAACTACTATTATATTTATTAAAAACAAATGCCTGAAAAATTCAATTTAAAATCAAACAACTTGAAATAATCCTGAAATATCTGAAAGATCACCTATTTATCATCTACTTTGGTTGATTCATCCTTTTCTTCAGTTTTCTCAACTGCAGTCTTGTTGTCAGTTTCATATTCTTTACTGATCTCATCGTATTCTTCCTGCTTGACTTTCAGTTCC
>JBHPLC010000210.1:0-2368 GCA_042564455.1 Candidatus Zhuqueibacterota bacterium
TTGAAGGGGTTGTTGAGAGAGGTACAGCTACGGCTGCAAAATCGGAAAAATACCCCATCGCCGGCAAAACAGGTACTGCTCAAAAACTTGATCCGGTTACTGGAAAATATTCAGATACGGATTATATCTCGTCATTTGTTGCTTTCTATCCGGCTGAGAATCCAAAGATAGCAGGGATCGTAATTATTGATTCTCCGAAAGGTGCTAATTATTACGGTGGTGCCGTAGCCGGTCCTGTAATGAAGGAAATAATAAACAGGATCGCTTATAATCCGAAAAACACACTCCTTGCTTTAACAATGCCTGTAGAAGATCCGGATGAAAAGGAGAATAAAGGTATCTGGCAGAGGTTTTTATCATTCTGGAAGAAGGATGAGAATAATAGATCCATTTTGACAGCAAATGCGAAAAACAAGGCAGAAGATCAGAACGAAAATACATCGCTATTAATTGAGTATGGCAGAAATTCCGACATAACTGCGGAGGATCCGGATAGGAATAAAATTCCGGAGAAAACTGTTGTTGTTCCTGATGTTGTTGGAAAACCGATCGGGGATGCGGTAAAAATATTATCACAGTCCGGACTTGATCCTGAGATCAAAGGTACAGGTATAGTATCAGAACAGGATCCGAAACCCGGTACAAAATTAATTCCTGGTAAAACTGTTAATTTGACCGGGAAAAGAATAGAAGACTATATTAAAAATAATAACCGCTAAGAGTGTTTAATGGTATTATTATCCGATATTCTCAGATCAGTCTCATCGATCAGGAAACAGGGAAATCTAAAAATAGATATCGGTAATATTTGTTACGACTCGAGAAAAGTTTCTCCGGGTGATCTGTTCGTGGCTATTAAAGGGGGAAAACTTGATGGCCATGATCATATTGATGCAGCAATACGTAAGGGTGCTGCTGCCGTGATGGGCGAGAAAAGTATTAACGGCATTTCTTCAGTCCCTTACATACAGGTCGGAAACTCCAGGATCGCACTTGCTGAGACGGCATCTGCATATTATGGGAATCCATCGGATTCCCTTTCTTTGATCGGAGTAACCGGGACAAACGGAAAAACCTCTACTGTATATTTGATCGACAGCATACTGAAAGAAAACGGGGAAAAAACCGGCATGCTGGGTACAGTGATCTATAAAGTTGGGGAGCAGAAGACAGAAGCACTCTGGACAACTCCGGAGTCATTGACAATGCATCAGTATTTTTACTCGATGGTTCAAGAGAATATTCAGAAAGTAACGATGGAGCTTTCATCACATTCTCTGGAACAGCATCGCGCCGAGGGATTAAACTTCAGGTTGGGAGTTTTTACCAATCTCTCGCAAGATCATCTGGATTACCACCGGTCTATGGCTGAATATGCGGCTGCGAAACAACGCCTCTTTAAACAGTTGGACCCCGTTCTGGGCGAGAATATAATTAACGGGGATGATCCGGAAAGCAGAGGTATGACCGAACAAAACCGTAGACCGGTTTTCACTTATTCCGCTGAATCAGGGAAGGCGGATGTCTTCCCTGAGAAAGCGGATTTTTCTTTTGATGGAATAATTTCTGAACTACAGACTCCCGCGGGAAAGATAAATATAGAATCTTCTCTGATAGGCCGGCATAACCTTTACAACATAATGGCGGCCGTGACAGCGGGCATAGCTCTTAAAATTCCGGTTGATATAATTAAAAAAGGGATCAGGAATTTTAAGATAGTTCCGGGAAGGCTTGAACCCGTAAATGCAGGTCAGCCGTTTCCTGTTTTAGTTGATTACGCCCATACCGATGATGCAATAAAAAAAGTGCTGGATTCCGTGAAAAAGATCATCGCTGGAAAACTGATCGCGGTTTTCGGGTGCGGCGGAGATAGAGACAGAGCAAAACGTCAGTTAATGGGCAAAGCTGCTGAATCGGGATCAGATATCGCTATTTTAACCTCGGATAATCCCCGCACTGAGGACCCGGAACAGATAATAAATGATACTCTTGAAGGGGTCAGCGACAAAACAAAAATGGAAGTATATGTAGACCGTACTGAGGCGATCAGAAGGGCTATTGATCTGGCAGATAAAGATGACTGTGTGCTGATATTGGGTAAAGGACACGAGACCTATCAGGATATTAAAGGAGTTAAACATCCTTACGATGATCGGATCGTTGCAAAAAAATATCTGAGCGGAAAAAATTGTGATTAGCTGAGGAGAGATCTTTCTCAATGGGAATTTTAACAATTGACGATCTGAAAAAAATCAGGAAAAGCAGTATCCATTTTACCGGCAGGGAAAAGGAAGTTGAAATTTCAGGTGTTTCAATTGATTCAAGAACAATAAAGCCTGGAGAAATTTTCTTTGCGATAAAAGGAGAA
>JBHPLC010000211.1:0-2330 GCA_042564455.1 Candidatus Zhuqueibacterota bacterium
TTGGCCAATGCACAGGAATTAAAGATGACAAGCCTGAAGATCCTTAATCCGACCAAAACCCTTGAGCAAAGACTGATCAGAGAGGGTGTGGATATAATAGGAGGCAAAGAAGGCGAGTATATTTTAATTTACGACACAATGGAGTTTGCAGCGGAACTTAAAGAAGAGGGGATAAGTGTGGAAAGAATGGTTCCGGAGGGGCTGCTTCCGGATGCCTTTCTGGATTATAATGAGTTAAAGGAATTGTATTTCAGCCTTCAGTCTGATTATCCGGAACTTGTTAAGGTCGATTCTCTGGGTGCATCCGTAAATGGTCTTGGGATATGGTCTGTAAAAATATCTGATAATGTTCAGGTGAATGAAGATGAGATAAAATTCATTATTGTTGGAAGCTATCATGGTGATGAAGTATTAAATGTAGAAGTATGCATAAATGAAATAATGTGGCTTTTAGAGAATTATGGAACGGATGCCGAAGCCACGGAATGGGTGAATTCCTATGATTTCCGATTTGTTCCACTGGTTAATCCTGACGGAAGGATGGCAGATCCTCCCCAGAGAAGGAACATGCATAACGTTGATCTGAACAGGAATCACAGTTTTGCTTTCCGTCCGGGGGATCCCGGTGGTCATGGTCCTTATCCATTTTCAGAACCTGAAACACAAGCAATTAAAAGACTGGCAGAATCAGTCCAATTTACAGGATCCCTGAATTATCACAGTTATGGAAGGGGTATTCTCCATCCCTGGGGATATATGCAGTCAATTCCCACAATAGATGAGGATATATTTTTTCGGGTAGGAAATGATATGGCAAGAGAAATATCATATATATATTATGATTACAGTGCACCGTTCTATTATGCAGTTGAAGGCGGGTATAATGATTATATGTATTCGGAATTCGGTATGATCCCTTTTCTCTTTGAAACATATACAACAAAGATCCCTTATTTCATTACTGAAGCAATAGAGTTAACCAATGAGGAGACATTAACTGCGTTTAAGATATACTTAAGACGTTTCAGGGGATCAGGAGTAACGGGAATTGTAAAAAACAAGGTTTCAGGTATACCTGTTGAGGCGACTTTTTTTGTTGAGGGTAAGGAAGATACACTGTATATGAAACCGAGAAAGTCTGAACCTGTATTTGGAAGATATTTCAGACTGCTTGAATCGGGGGAGTATGATATTACGTTTTCATCGCTGGGGTATATATCAAGGAAGGAACATGTAGTAATAGATGACTCTGTTACCGTTCTGGATGTCTCGCTGGATCCTCTGGTTTATCCGATCGTTGTGGATTCAGAAATTTGGGACGGTATATCGGGTATCGGTAATGGAAATGCGAACGGTCTGATCAACGAAAGCGAAAATATTCAGATGAATCTATATATTTTTAATGTTGGAGGTCTTACTGCAAATGAAGCATATGCAAAAATAACGACAAAAGATATGTTGGTTTCTCTTCAGAATGATTCCTTATATTTCGGTACGATTTTGCCGGGAGACACGGTAATAAGTGTTAACAAGCTCGGAATTACTGTAAGTGAAAGTATTCTTCCGGGACAGGTTATTGATTTTGACCTTGATTTTTATTCCGGTTCAAACGAGGTGTTAAAAATTGGATATCAGGATAGAATTCAGGGATTCTATGACAGTATGGAAGAAGATGATGCCGGATGGATTCACAGATATGTTCCCGGAACACTATCGACTATTGACGACTGGGAAATGGGGGAAGTATACGGTAAGAAAAACGATCCTCATTATGCCAATTCAGGGCGGATGATCTGGGGTAATGATCTGGGAAAACCCGGTTATAACGGTGATTATCCGGGAAATGTACATAATTATCTTCAGATGAGAAATATAAATACGGAAGGCTGGAATACTGTTTACCTGCAGTTTTTCAGATGGCTGACGAAGGATGTTACGGACAGTGTATATATTTCAGTGAATGGAAATCCTGTATGGGAGAGTCCTCCGGGAGAGGCAATATATGATAATAAATGGACTCTGCAGACCATAGAATTTTCGAGCACAGCTTCGGATACAGAGTTTGTTTCGATAAGATTCGGATTAAAAAGTGACCAATCAGGAGAATCCGGCGGGTGGAATATAGATGATATCCTCGTTGCTGACAGGATGTTATTATCAGTTGAGAATCCGAGCTTTTTTTTATCTGATGATCTAAATCATTATATATTATATGATAACTATCCTAATCCATTTTATTTTGGGACTAATATCCCTTTTGAGCTGAAAAATCCCGGGCGTATAAAGATTGTTGTTTATAATACTTTGGGACAGGCAATAAAAACACTTAC
>JBHPLC010000212.1:0-2305 GCA_042564455.1 Candidatus Zhuqueibacterota bacterium
AGGCTTCCGAAATCCCCCTTCGGAAGCCTTTTTTATTTATTTACTGCATAATTGATCAAATTATATTGCAATTTGGCCCTCAAATTTGTACAATATTCGAAAACTATATAACATGGGAAAGAAGATGTCTGATTTAGCTATTTATGGCGGTTCACCGGTAAGGGAAAAAGCTTTTTCTGCATGGCCAGTATGGGATGAAAAAGAGAAAGAATATTTGATTAAAGCATTAGACAGCGGCAAATGGGGATATCCACAGTGGGAATTTGTACCTGCTTTCGAAAAACATTTTGCTGCTTTCCATGATACGCAATACGGTATTTGTTTTAACAGCGGTACATCCGCACTGGTTGCCGCATTGTGGGCTTGCGGGGTGCGTCCGGGAGATGAGGTTATAGTACCGGCTTACACTTTTTTTGCTTCTGCATCAGCTATTTTACAGGCTGGCGCCATACCTGTTTTTGCGGATATTGAATCAACTAACTTTCATCTGGATGCGCATGATGTTGAAGAAAAGATCACGGAAAATACAACAGCCGTAATGACTGTCCATATCGGGGGCAGACCCAGCGATATGACGAAATTAAGAGGGATCTGTGATCATCATAATCTGATACTAATTGAAGATGCTGCTCAGGCATGGGGATCTGAATGGAGATCTAAACGGGTAGGAGCATTTGGTGATGCCGCAATATTCAGCTTTCAGTCCTCAAAAAATATTACATGTGGTGAAGGAGGTATTGTAGTTACCAATGATGAAAAAACTGCTGAATACCTCAGTTCTTATTGTAATTGCGGAAGACTTAATGATAAGCCCAGATATGAACATTATTATGTCGGGGGTAATTATAGGCTTGATGAATTTGGCGGGGCAGTGATCACCGCACAGTTTGAACGTTATCCGGAACTGCATGCTAAAAGAACAGAAAATGCAGAATACCTGTCATCAGAATTAAGTAAGATCCAGGGAGTTATTCCTGTAAATCTTGATGAGGACGTAACTGCTAATTCTTTCCATATTTTTCTTATGAGATATAGAAACGAATATTTTGATGAACTCCCCAAAAGTGAATTGATAGAAGCTCTTCGTGCAGAAGGTATTCCTGCTCATCCGGGTTATACAGTTCCCTTGTATAAGATGCCGGTTTTTAAGAACAGGGCATTTGGACCAAGAGGATTATCTGACAAGGAATTTAGAAGTTATGATAATATTATTCTGCCTCAAACGGAAAACGCCTGTGACGAAGAAGGATTGTGGTTTACTCAAAATATTCTTCTCGGACCAAGAGAGGATATTGATGATATAGTTGCGGCATTTAGTAAAATTAAGAATAATATTGGGGAACTGACTGAAAGGAGAAAAGACGGTTAGTTTTACGAAGGAACAAATTATACATTAATATGGTTTTTATAGAAGAGAATAATTTTGGTGTTTTTATGTTCCGTTATATTCAAAATGTGCTGACCAATATTGTCTTATTCCTATTGATGTCAGGTTTTTTCGCCTGTGAGAGCAGGACCATCACCTATTACTCTACTGATCCCGGGGGGCACGGAGGTGGGAGTAATACTCAACATATATTTTTTGATTTTTCAGGAATTAATTTAACTCGGGACAGTAATACCAATATGTATCCGGTATTATCACCCTCTCAGGATTTAGTTGTTTATCAGTCAAAAGATTCTGATAATCCTTCTGAGATATATTCAATAAGTGTTGACGGATCAATAAAAATAAATTTATCAGACAGCCCGGAAGAAGATACTTTCCCGGCTTTTTCTCCGGATGGGGATAATATTGCATTTTTTCGTAATGATTCGATCTATATGATGAACAGTGATGGTTCCAACCAGAGAAGAATATCCTCTTTTCAGGCAGACAGCAGATATCATTTGGGTTTTGTTGAGAATGGCCGGTATTTAATAGCGACAGTAATGCAGGAACACAGAAGATTTATCGGCAAGATAAAAACAGACGGTTCAGAAGATATAATTTTGAATCCGAGTATTGAAGGATTTAACTCCAGAACACATCAAATCCGGAGTTTAATTGTTTTTGTAGGGGGACAGGAATCCAACCAGGATGTATTTTTCATGGGATCAGATGGAGTAAATGTTGTAAATGTCAGTGTAGAACCGGGTCAGTATTTTGACCCGATAATTTCCCCGAATGGTGAATATATAGCATATTCAAGGCGTGATAATCCAAATGAATATTTTCAAGTCTATATTGTTAATTATAACCAAAGCACAAAGCGAAAAATATCAGGAGGATACACAGATGATTTGTCACCTGTATTTACTCCCC
>JBHPLC010000213.1:0-2289 GCA_042564455.1 Candidatus Zhuqueibacterota bacterium
AACTAATAGGATGTCACCGACTAACACTGGGTGATTCCAGGTCTTGCCCTCGATAGCCCGGATCTTTGTGATTTCGGTGAACTGGTCAGGGACCGCCTCAACCAGTGCAAGCTCTCCTTTCTCAGATATCACCAGCAGCAAGTTCTGGTCGGCCAGCAGGACGAACTGACCACGGCCGTAGCGTCCGCCCCTCCATTTGTGTGTACCATCCTCAACTTCTATGCATGAGAGAAACGGACCATCGAAACCAAATACATGGCCATTATGAATAACTGAATCGTTGAAATAGGGTTTCAGACGAACCGAAGTCCAGTTTTCTTCGACTGTCCATCCATCAGGTCCATGCACCACTTCAATACGGCGTATACCGCCTCTGTCATCAACGCTGATCAGGATGTCGCCGTCCGCAGTCATGGATGGCTGCACGATGGGAACTCCTGGCCATTCGTGCTCCCAGAGCAGCATACCGTCGGCTGGTGTTACACTGATGGTGCCGGCTTCATTCTGCAGAAGGATCTGCTCGACACCGTCTATATTTATTAAATGCGGTGAACTATAGGATTCATTGCCAGCCGGGATTGACCAACGCGGATCACCGGTGGTCAATTCATATGCGATTAGTGAGCTGGCAGCAGCGACAATAACTATGTCATCCACTACCAATGGAGAACTTGAGAAGCCCCATGTCGGGACACTGGTGTCGGTGTCTGTTGCTGCATTGCGAGCCCAGATAACACTACCATCCCTGGCATTGAGTACATTCAGGATTCCGGTACCGCCAAAGGAGTATACGCGTCCATCGTTTAGTGTAGGCGTCCCGCGTGGACCGGCACCTCCATTGGATTCCCAAAACCGGGCAGTATCGCTGTGTCTCCAAACCGGTTCGCCGTTGGTCACATTGTAGCAGCTAACGACCTCGTTTTCACCACGCTGCTCCTGGGTAAAGAACATGTCGCCGTGAACCGCAAAAGAAGACCAGCCCGGTCCTATCGGACGACGCCACAACTCGACCGGCGGTGATGCAGACCAGTCGGTCTCGATCCGAACACCGCGGATGATACCATCACGATCAGGTCCACGAAAACCAGGCCACTCCGGTTCTGTTTCTGGCAGTTCCGGGGCCGTCAAGAGTGTCATCGGCTCATCGCTGAATTGGTCCAGGAACTGCTCCTCGGGAGTTTTCGACCACCGCCATGCGAAATCCGAATCGAGGTCGTTTGTGATACCGCCGGTTTTGACTAATGCCCACACTCCGCATGCAAACAGAATGGTCACGACCATAATAGTACGCCGAGGTCCCTCAGAGAAGTAACGACTGACCACCGCCCAGAAAACGAAAGCCAGGCTTAGTATCGGGACGGCATAGACAAAATACAGTATTCCCATTCCCGCGGTCACAATCGACTCGTGGAGGATTTGCTGTGTTGCAGCCAGTGCGATGATCATCAAAATGACAGCACCCCAGCGCTCGGACAATGGCGCCCGACTGAAGAACGCCCACCACACGATGATAGCTAATCCTCCCAGAAGTCCACCAAACACTCCTGTCATTGTTGCAGTGTCCCCGGGAATAATATTTGGAATGACAAACCTGACCAGCCACTGCAGCATCACGATAACCACGCCGGGCCACAGCCGGAGCAACTTCTGCTGAGTCGGTTCACCGGATAGCTTCCCTTTTCTTATATTTACCATCGTCTACTCCTCATACTATTTTTAAAATTCAGGTTCAATGTTCCAAAGTTATAACTAAATTTCCCTTTTTTTGTCCATTTTCGACATACCCAGGCTTGCCGAGCTGGGAATTGTCGCATCCATGCAGCCCCTGCATGCAACAGAGGATATGAACTTTGCCGAAGCCAGGATCGGAGAACGCGTGAAATATGGATATCTCTGGAGCGATCTGCTGGACCTTGGTGTTGTGGTTGCATCGGGGACTGATTTCTCCGTATCTCCTTACAATCCGTTTTACACGCTTCATGCGGCAGTAACCATGCAGGACAGGAAAAATAATCCTCCTGGCGGCTGGATCCCGGAACAGAGAATGACAAGAGAAGAGGCTTTACGTGCGGCAACTATAGCCGGTGCATATACCATGTTTGCGGAAGATATCCTGGGATCTATCGAGGTAGGCAAACTTGCTGATTTTGTGGTTATTCCAGTTGATTACATGACCATACCGGCAGAGGATATCTGGAAGATCAAACCGGATATGACGGTTATCGGCGGTGAGACTGTTTATACAAAGCCGGCATCAGCGATAAAATGATCTGTCCCATGCTGTAAATT
>JBHPLC010000215.1:0-2224 GCA_042564455.1 Candidatus Zhuqueibacterota bacterium
TGCAGAATTTGACGACTGGGATTATACAGAAGATTCTCTTAGAAGAAACCTTGTTGACATGATCGGTTACGTCTTCCATAACGACTCTGATGTCCTGAGCTTTGATCCGGGTACAAAGAGTTATTACAATCGCCATATGTTCTGTTCCAGATGTGGCGGAGCATGTGTGACACCGAGGTTATCCGAATGGTCACCTTTAATGAACCGGTCGCTTGATGAAGAAATCCTCGCGAACCGTAAAGACTATCAAAAATTAAGAAAGGAGCGCAAAAGTGAAAATCTATTGCCAGTCCTGTGGAAACAATAAGAACTTCCTTCTGCCACTTTGGGTACGTGTCACATTCAAGTTTAATACTGACGGCAGCATATCCATACTGCACACGAAGCAGCTCGAATCCCTGGAAGAGAAGATTACCAGCAAATGGCAACTGACATGTAAGGAATGTGGAATGGAAGCTGAGGTTGAATTCAATGAATATGAGAATATTGATGAGCACAAGCGCCAGGAACATGCATTGGAAGGATTATAGCATGAGCGACGAATACAAAAAACAAATTATTGGACGAATAAAAAAGAGCATTAATGACTGGATAGAGGAATTAAAGACAAAACATCCGGAACTGCTGCTGACAAAGCAGTGGAATGTGGTGTTTCCGAGAGGATTCTCGTCAGGTAATAATGTTATTCCTGTCGTAACAAGCTCTAAGAAGGGTAAACATCTGGTAGGAGAAGTGTGCTTTGCCCTACCGGATAATTTAGAGCTGGATATGGATGCGATAGAACTGACGTTAAAAAATGAACCTTATAAAAAAACCGCCAAAAAGAAAACAATTACTCCCGCACCGCTTGATGAACCTCTGGATACACTGAATGATCTGATCCTTAACCTGAACGAATTCCTCAAAGGTTTTGCTGTGCCGATATCGACAAATTCCAATCCTGCAAAGACACTGTTCCCTGGGCGGAATAATTCACCATTTTCAAATCCTGTAACCATCAGGAACGGAATAAAAGTCACTTCAGGTAATAACGGCGACCGTATAGATTCAGTTAAAAATGAACTTATGCACACACCTTATCTTCCCGAGTGGTTCAAAACTATAGAGTCTCTCCCTATCCGAAGCCAGCTGCTTGAAAAGATTGCTGAATCATTAATCCATTACGAAAACCAGCTGGGGCGCAAAGTCGATCTAAAGGAATTCTTTGGTAAATACACTGAGCATCTCCTGAAGCAGAATAAACTGTACCGCTACTGCAAATACAAGGCAAAACCGGTATCATTCGACACAAATAATTTGTGTACGGATAACTACTGCTCGAAGAAACCATATCGTGATGTATGCCCTCAAGGAGTACTAAAATTTGGCAGTAAATCATTGGAGGACCTATAAATGCTAAAAACATTAAAAACATTCTTTCCGATTGCGGAAAAGGTATGGGATAGGAAATCATCTCTACCAATTCTTAGCCATATATGTGTTGATAACGGATTTATCCGCATGACAGACCTGGAGATAAGTGTAAAAACGCCTGTCGATGACAAACGGGCCTATACGATCCCGATAAAACTGCTGAAGAAAGTTCTTAACACAAAACCAAAAGAAATTAAAATAGACCTGATCAATGATAAGAAAGTGAAGATATTCTTCGATAATAAAAGCGTGACATCCAAGTTTGAAAGTGTTGATGATTATCCGCAGGAACCGAAAGAACTTTATGAAGAAACAGGAACATGGACAAAAGATGTCCTGCTGAAGCTTTATAACCAGCTTCCGTTTACATCTACAGACGAACTGCGATTAACCTTAACTGGTGTTTATATTCACCAGAACAAGAAGTTATCTTCCTGTGCTACGGATGGGCATGTACTTCAGTATATTACGAATCTGGATGCTGCGAGTGAGTGTACTTTACAGAATGATTTAAAAACGATCATGCCTGTAAAAACTATTCAGATCCTAGCGAAGTTTGCTCGAGGTACTGTGAAAGTATACTCCGGTAAAGAAAGGATAAAGTTTATCCTTCCCGGTGGAATTGAAATAACATCAAACGTAATAGACGGTCGGTATCCTGAGTTCCAGAAGGTCATTCCTTTAAGTTTTCCAGGTAAGGTTACGTTTACCCGGGACGATCTTGTACGTGTGATAAAGGAAACAAAACCGTTTGCCAATCCACACAATAATAAAGCAATTTTCACTGTGAACAATGGAGCCATAACGATCA
>JBHPLC010000216.1:0-2218 GCA_042564455.1 Candidatus Zhuqueibacterota bacterium
GTATTTCAAGAAGTACCCTTCCGGGCTCGATAAAGACGTTGCCGGTTGGCGCGAAGAGAACAGACAAAGTATCCTCTCATATTTCAAAGGGAAAGAAGAGGACTGGAACGATTACCAATGGCAGATCAGGCACGTAATAAAGGACGCAAAACCTCTGACTGACCTTATCGAACTCACAGATGAACAGAAACATGCAGTAGAGACAGCAAAGAAAAACAGGATCCCGTTCGGGATAACACCATATTATCTAAGTTTGATGGATAAAAACCTGTCGATCGGATACGACCATGCCATAAGAGCGCAGGTCATTCCTCCTCCGGGATATGTCAATATGATGGTCGAACATAAAAAAGACAGATGCCTCGTCTTCGATTTCATGGGAGAACATGACACATCACCTGTCGATCACGTGACCCGGCGATACCCGGGAATAGTGATACTGAAACCGTTTAATACCTGCTCGCAGATATGCATATACTGCCAGCGCAATTGGGAGATCGACCAGGTTCTCGATCCGAAAGCTATGGTCTCGCGAAAAGCGATCGACGAAGCAGTAGACTGGATCGCAGAACATCACAGTATCGGTGATATACTGATCACCGGGGGCGATCCCGGAATAATGAAAACAGATCAGTTGAAACGGATTATGGAAAGAATAGCGCAGATCGAACATGTGTACAGGGTGCGGATAGGTACACGGACACCCGTTGTCCTACCCATGCGCTGGACAGACGAATACACTTCCATGCTTGCCTCATTCCACGAACCGGGACGCAGAGAGATCGCGATTGTTACACATTTTGAGCATTCATATGAGATCACGCCTGAAGCGGTCGCGGCGGTTCAGAAGATCAGAAAAGCCGGAATGAGCATATATAATCAGGAAGTATTTACCGTGGAGAATTCACGGCGGTTCGAGTCGGCGAAACTCCGTAAAGACCTGCGGCTTGCAGGAGTCGATCCTTATTATACGTTCAATCTCAAGGGGAAAGCCGAAACAAGGCGGTACATGGTGCCTATCGCGCGCATCCTGCAGGAACGCAAGGAAGAAGCGCGGCTCATGCCCGGATTGGACAGGACGGATGAACCGGTATTCAACGTACCGAAACTCGGCAAGAACCACCTCAGGGCATGGCAGGACCACCGGCTTGTAATGATACTTCCGGGAGGAAACAGAGTATATGAATTTCACCCGTGGGAAAAGAATATAACGCCGGTACCGCCATATAACTATATCGACGTCCCGATCTATGATTATCTTGAGGAACTTGCCGCCCGGGGCGAGAACATCCGTGATTACAGGACTATATGGTATTATTATTAAGGATGAGAATACTTCTTCAAAATATTGATATCCAATAAATGCCATTGAGTTTCAAAAAATTCTTTCGGATCAAAATACCGCTTCAGCAGGTTTTCGCGGTCATAACATTCAAGGCCAAATGTATCAAAGAAGCGGTCAGGTTTTTCAGGATCGGGCTGGACAGGTTTTGGCATAACCTTCATTATCTCAAAATGCAGATGATCAAACTGCCACCCGTAATTATTTAATTCTTCAGTATTCATGAAGCGTGCGATCGGTTCTAAAACGGATACGGTTTCACCTAATTCGACTTGTATTCCGGAAATATGTTCATAAACTGTCCATAATTGTTTTTCACCCTGAGTATGTACAATAATTATCTGTGCATAAGGACCGTCATCACGAATACTGATAACCGTACCGTCTGCCGCCGGGTATACAGGCTCGTTTGTATAATTATCGCCCGGGCGCGTGAAATCCACCCCGGTATGCAAATGTTCCGGGATACCCGGTCGTGCCTGTCTGATCTTTCCGAATAGGCCGATCGATGTTAATCCGGCCTTATTCCAGGTTTCTCTGTTTTCCTTGCCGACAGGGAGTAACCATTCATTTTCGAAATACCCGGCCAACGGTCTGCCGCTTAAAATAAACAAGAACAGCCAGAGCGAACTGGTTATGATTATAAAACGGTGCATGGACATTATTAGGTAAATTAATTTCTGTATCGCTAAAAAATATTAAAATTCTGTCATTTATCAAGTAATTTTATGAAAAAGGTCTTAAAAGTAGCGAACGGAATTTATTTTAAAACATTTTGACAAGATTCTTTAAAATATTTGTAAAAAAAATGAAATAGTGCTTGACTATTGCACTGATTTTTTTTTACATTTTCATTAGACTCATCGGACTTTTCTC
>JBHPLC010000217.1:0-2214 GCA_042564455.1 Candidatus Zhuqueibacterota bacterium
CTATAAGCGAACCAAGGGGGACAAAAAGGGATGTTTAATATTATAGTTATTATATCCTGACGATCTCTGCCTGCGGCTCTCCGCCGGTTATCTCAACAGATCTGTCCTCATTAATTATCACATTGATCTCCGACCGTACCCCGAACGTGTTTGTATATATACCGGGTTCGAGAGCAAAACATGTCCTGGGCAAAAGCCTCCGGTCATCATGTGATTCGATGTTGTCCATATTCACACCATTACCGTGTACTTCTTCACCAATAGAATGGCCTGTACGATGGTAGAAAAATCCGCCGTAGCCCGCTTCAGTTATTACATTCCTTGCTGCATCATCCACTTCCCATCCTTTGACAGGGATTCCATTTGAGAATCTCGTCTTTACCGAATCAAATGCAGCATCACGGGCTTTTCCGACAGCATCAAATGCTTTTACATATTCCTCTGGAATATCTGTCCCGGTATATGCCGTCCAGGCGGAATCAGCATAGATCGTATTTGGTTTATTCATTTTTCCCCACATATCAATAAGCACCAGATCATCTTTACGTATCATATAATGATGTTCCTTATCGATCACATGATGAGGATCCCCGGCTTTATCATTTACACCTATTGTTGGGGGCTGATTTGTTACAAGATTGTGTTCTTCGAGACGTTTCATTAAAAATTTCTGGACTGTTGAATCCTTGATCTCACCGAATTTTGCTATTCTGGTCCCTATCTCATCGAAAGCGTTGAATATGAACTGGTTGATCTGTTTGGCGGCAATAATATGCGATTCGATCTGTTCGTCTGTGAGGATTGTTTCAAACTCCTGCACCAGGTCAGCCGAGGTAACCACCTCTTTCCCTAATCCCCGTATCATCTCTATCGTACCGGCATCCACACGGGATATGTAGGGAATATTATTTTCCGGGGAATATTCCATGGCGATCTTTTGAGAATTTTCAAGAATTTTCTCAAGACCTTCCTTGAGTGACTGAAAACTCAGATATACGGTTTTTCCACCCGGCAGGCTGTCAAGATTGAACTCTTCCATCCTGTGTACAAGTTTTTTCGGTTCTCCATCCGCGGGAATAAAATAGAAGAACCGCCTTGTTCTGTGAAGATTTTCAGGAAGGTCCATAATACGTACGGTGATATTGTTGTTTTTTCTGAAATCATACATCAGCCAGCCGTCAAAACCGTATTGTCTTATTGCTTCCTGGATTTTTTTGATTTCCATTTTGTTCGATCCCGCTTCTAATAAATCAAGTAATACAATACTCTTAAAAGAAAGGTTTCCATTTACTTTCGTCCGGCGGTTTTTCCATATAAGAAATACCTACAAGCAGGACGATAGAACATAACAAAGCCGGATATATTGCAGGCAGACCAAAAGGATTTCCGCCCATTATTTTGTTTACGATCTCCCATACTACAGTCACTATCATACCCGCAGCTATCGAAAGTACTCCAGCCCGCGGTGTGGCACGTTTCCAGAAGAATGTTGCAATCAGGGCAGGAGTGATACCGGCCCCGTAAACGGTATAAGCTGCATAAGCCGCACTAAGTACCCTTGGAAAAAATGATAAAAGAGAATATGCGCAAAGTCCAAGTATTACCACAACTATCCTGGACCATAGAACGATCATTTTGTCTTTCATATCGGGTTTGAAAAATCTCTGTACGATATCACGCATAATGTTCGTTGCCGGAACAAGCAGAAAACTGTTGGCTGTTGAGATGATAATAGCCACGATCGAAGCCATTAACAGACAGCCGACAGCAACCGGAACACCTTGATGAGCGACCATCAGGATTATTTTGCCTGACTCATTTTCATCGAGTCCCTGGAACATACTGCTTCCTACAACAGCAAGAGTCTGGAGGGCGACACCGATCAATATCACACCGATGATCCAGCCGACGACTGATCTTCTTGCTTCGTTCTCGTCTTTCGCCGAGAAAAACCTCTGGTACATGTTACCGTTACCTAAAGCAAGAAGTAAGGTGGGAATGAAAAATCCCAGTGCCTCGATCCATCCCATATTGCCGAGAAACGCATGAGCCCGTGGTGTTACATTCTCTGATATCTGCGCAATTCCACCCGCATTGCTAATAAGGAATGGGATTGCTAAAAATACACCCCCAAGGATCATTATTCCGTTTATCACGTCAATATAAGCCAGGGAAAGCATCCCGGCAAGTAATGTATAAAAGATCACAAAAGCT
>JBHPLC010000218.1:0-2202 GCA_042564455.1 Candidatus Zhuqueibacterota bacterium
GATGCTCACTCTGCTTCCGTCTATCCCATTGATACTTCTCTCCATAGAATTGATTAACCAGAGCATAAATAAACTGGGAACCGGAAATGTCGAGGAAATATTCAGCGGTTCTCTCGAAACGATACGTTCTTTATTGATAGAAAAAAATGAAAATGCCCTTGACTATATTGAAAACAATCCGGATAAAACTGATGTAAAAATATATGCTGAACAAAACGGACTGAAATATGTTCTTGATCTGAAAAAAGATAAATTTGGGATTCAGGCAGATACATTATATATTTCAGAGGATCAAACACCATTTGATGTCTTATCCGACAGTATTTATATTAATTCTATCCTTTCGGGAGATATTTCAAATGCATTGAACAGTGAAGACGAAGTCTTCGATAATTACAGGATCATCAGCGAAGACAGGATCCTGATCTCGGGAATGGGAGTTGATGAAGATATTCTCAGTACAATTAACCGGATCGAGTACCTGACGGTATCTTATGGATTAATATACATGCTTTTCGTTGAAGGGAATCTGGGTTACATAATTGCTGTAGTTATCGTTTTTATTCTGACTTTTGCCGCAATATTTCTTGCCTGGCGGCTGTCAATCGGGATCACAAATCCGGTTAAGGAACTAATATCCGGATTCAAGCAGGTTGGAGAAGGTGATCTGAACATTGAAGTATCAACCGGGGCAAAAGATGAATTTGAATATCTGCTTAATTCATTTAATAATATGGTCAAAGATCTGAAAACAAGCGAACAAAAACTGCGGCAGAGTGAAAGAATAGCAGCATGGCGCGATGTGGCCAGGCAGATATCCCATGAAATTAAAAATCCCCTTACACCGATCCAGTTATCGCTTCACAGGATTAGAAAAAAGATCGAGGTCTCCGGCGAAAATGAAAAAGCTGTTTCGGAATGTTTTGAAACCATAGATGAAGAGATCGAATCATTGAGAAAAATTGCATCGGAGTTTTCTGAGTTTGCGAGAATGCCCAAACCCTCACTTATTAAGTGCTCCCTGAATGAAATAATAAATAACACTGCAGTTCTGTATGAGAAAAATGAGAGAAATATCCCGATAAAACTCAACCTGTGTGACGATAACACCGAGGGTATGTTTGATCCTGAACAGTTAAAAAGAGTTGTTATTAATTTATTGACTAACAGCATCGCCGCAACGCCTGAGAACGGAAAAGAAATAGAAATCAATAACCGCCTGATAACTGAGAACAGAATAGAAGCACGGATCACTGATAAAGGTTCCGGGATGGATAAAGAAACACTGGATAAGATATTTGATCCATATTTTACGACAAAAAAAGACGGTACGGGTCTCGGAATGCCTATCATTAAAAGAATTATCGAAGAACATAAAGGTGACATAACCGTTAACAGTAAGCCGGGAGAGGGGACGGAAGTGAAAATAATTCTGCCCTTAGATCCGGATAACTTAGATAAAGAAGGATAATTCAGACATTTTAATAGAGGTGTTTATGAGTGCTAATATCATCACGCTTTTAAGGATCCTTTTATCAATAGTTGTTCTGCTTATGTTCAGGATAGATTTCTACTGGGGGGCCGCAGCATTAGTTTTGACTGCGATCGTTTTTTATATGGACGCCCTTGACGGATATATAGCACGAAAACTCGGTGTCGCAAGTGATTTCGGGGCATTGTTCGATATTACCGGGGACAGAATAGTTGAACATGTCTACTGGATATTTTTTACTGCTGTCGGAATGGTCTCTATGTGGGTGCCGATAATTTTTATCAGCAGGAGTTTCTTAGTCGATACTGTGCGCAGTGTCGCATTCAGCAAAGAGGGTAAAACACCATTCGGTGAAAAAAGCATGATGCGATCTGAATTTACCACGTTCCTGACCGCATCGAGATTTATGCGCGGATCGTACGGATTTGTAAAGGTGCTGGTTTTTCTTATGCTCGGTGCAATAATAACTCTCGAATCAGGTATATCATCCGGTATAATAAGCCTGAGTGAAGATTTCATGCGGAAATTTATTGTATCTACCGAAATTATCGTCTGGCTGACTGTCTTTATGAATATTATCAGGGGCTTGCCTGTACTGTGGGATGGGAGATACTATCTCTTCGCAAAGGAATTCCCAAAAGATATTAAGGATGCCGGTTAATTATGGCTAAATGGGCTGTTTTTGATATAGACGGAACACTGCTGCCGGG
>JBHPLC010000219.1:0-2147 GCA_042564455.1 Candidatus Zhuqueibacterota bacterium
CTTATCTATCCCATGTTCGTTTGCCCGGGTAAAAATGTCAAGGATGAAATTATTTCCATGCCCGGTCAATACAGGTATTCAATTGACAAACTTGTCGAGGAATGCAGGAATGTCGAACAGCTTGGTATTCCCGCTGTGATCCTGTTCGGGATACCGGAAAACAAGGATCCTATGGGAACCGAGGGTTATGCCGAGGACGGGATCATTCAGAAAGCCCTGTCTGCGGTAAAAAAGGAGTGTAAATCTTTACTTCTTATCACAGATGTATGTATGTGTGAATACACCGATCACGGGCACTGCGGTGAGATCGTGGAAGGTGACGTTGACAACGACAAGACACTGCATCTATTAGGGAAAATGGCATTGAGCCATGTGAATGCGGGAGCCGATATGGTAGCCCCGTCCGATATGATGGACGGACGTGTGGGATTCATCAGGGACACTCTTGATATGGAAGGATTTAAGGACATCCCCATTATGGCATATTCGGCAAAGTTCGCATCAGCATATTACGGGCCTTTCCGGGATGCTGCGGATTCCGCTCCCCAGTTCGGTGACAGAAGGTCATATCAGATGGATCCGCCGAACATCGAGGAAGCATTAAGAGAAGTTGAGCTCGATCTTGATGAGGGCGCTGATATCGTTATGGTAAAACCCGCCCTGCCCTATCTCGATGTGATAAGCAGGGTCAAAGAGAATTTTTCGATCCCGATAGCAGCTTATAATGTGAGCGGAGAATACGCAATGATCAAAGCTGCAGGCGCTAACGGCTGGATCGACGAAGAAAGAGTAATGCTGGAAACTCTGGTATCGATCAAGCGTGCAGGAGCAGACCTGATCCTTACTTATTTTGCAAAAGATGCGGCAAAAGCCCTTCAGGCTGTTTAAAAAATAGAAATTTAGATCTAAGGAAATTGTAATAATGTATAAAAAGTCTTCCGAATTATTCACCGAGGCGAAAAAACACATGCCGGGCGGCGTGAATTCACCTGTCCGGGCATTCAAATCCGTCGGAATGGACCCTCTGTTCATTAAAAATGCTAACGGTTCAAAAATATATGATGCCGACGGGAATGAATACATAGATTATGTTGCTTCCTGGGGACCCCTGATCCTCGGGCATGCACATCCGAAGGTGGTCGAAGCGGTTAAATCCGCTGCTGAGAAAGGGACAAGTTACGGTGCGTCAACCGAAGTTGAGATAGAACTTGCCGAGCTGATCACCGATATTTTTCCCTCGATTGACAGGGTCAGAATGGTAAATTCCGGTACGGAAGCGACGATGAGTGCGGTCAGGCTTGCACGCGGGTATACAGAAAGAGAAAAGATCATCAAGTTTGACGGGTGTTACCACGGACACAGCGATAGTTTCCTGATAAAAGCCGGTTCCGGCGCCCTGACTTTAGGGATACCGGGAAATCCTGGTGTAACCAAAGGAACGGCTTCGGACACACTTATTGCGCAGTATAATAAACTTGAGACTGTCGAGGAGATCATAAAAGCGAATCCTGAAGAGATCGCAGCGATAATCGTTGAACCGGTTGCAGGCAATACCGGAGTGATCCCGCCGGCGGAAGGATTTCTCAAGGGTTTGCGAAAACTGGCAAGCTACAACGGCATACTTTTGATTTTCGACGAAGTGATTACCGGATTCAGGATCGCATTGGGAGGTGCTCAGGAGCTGTATAATGTTCAGGCTGACCTGACCTGCTTAGGCAAAATAATCGGCGGAGGCCTGCCGGTCGGGGCTTACGGCGGGCGGGGTGACGTGATGGACCTGATAGCTCCTGACGGCCCTGTATACCAGGCGGGAACACTTGCGGGCAATCCCCTGGCAATGGCTGCGGGTTTTGCAGCAGTTAAAACACTGAAAGAGGAAGATCCTTATCCGGAATTCGAGAGGCTTGCCGCAAAATTATCGGAAGGAGTTCAGGCCGGGAGCAACAAATTCGGAATTCCGATGACGCAGAACAGGATCGGCGGAATGATGTGCAGGTTCTTTACCGACCGAACGGTCACCGACCTTGAAACGGCTATGACCTGCGATACGAAAAGATTTGCGAAGTATTTCAAGGCGATGCTGAAGGAAGGTGTCTATATGGCGCCGTCCCAGTTTGAGGCAGGATTCATATCTACGGCCCATACGG
>JBHPLC010000022.1:0-37360 GCA_042564455.1 Candidatus Zhuqueibacterota bacterium
TTGGATTTACTACCGTTGAAGAGCTCTATGAGCTCCAATGTGAGCACGATCCCGGACATGATGACCGAACCGAGCTTTGCGCCTGCTTTAATGGCTTCTGACATAATTTGTCCCTTTCTAAGTTTTAGAACTTTCAGTTGCTTATTTAGGTTCTTATACCACGTTTTTAAGAATTTTGATGGGATTTTAATAATATGAATAAAATGAATTAAGGGGGAATGACTTTTAATAAAAATATGAAATGCTTGTAATAATCGGTTTTTTCTGATATATTTTCCTAATATAATAAATTTTGTATCATTGAAAGTTCAGTAGCAAAATAGTAGCAATCTGTGGTTTTATAATAAAACGCTGTTGTCTTGAATGAGCACTTATACATTAAGAATTCAGAGTGTTATTAATGACGATTCAACACAAAGCCCTTTACAGATAGTGCAATATTTAAGTTAACTCTCCACATAGGAATAAGTTATGAATGAGGAAAATGCAAGGGATAAAAATGTATTATTGGGGATAGAAAAGTTTGTTGTCCCCATAATGAATAGATCTATCCCTGAATATTCAGACGAATTTTTGAAAGATCTTCATAGAGACATGCTTAGGAGTATTGCCCGCAAATTTAACCGACAGATAAGCGATAAAAATATTATAGAACTAGTAAATATTTTTCCTTCTCACATTGCAATAGATGGATTCACTCAATTCCTTGAGAATAATATTAAAGATTACTTTCCTGAAGATGCAAACGACAAGTATACCATCAGTATCATTAAATTGTTTAAAAGAATTTCACCTTATTTCTGTGACCTTGTTATATTTTATCTTATATGTGAAGATAAGTCATTTCAATTCACATCTTCATTAATTGATGAATTGAAGGACTTTTTCCAGGAAAATGAAAAGGATTTTCAAAAAGAAATGGTCCAAGAACTTTCTAATCTTATTACAACATATGTAAAAGTAATAAAAGACATATCCAAGTATGAGTTTGTAGCGGATTTAAATTCTACGTTAAACATTGTCAAGTTTTCGTTTAAACCTATTGGTAAGAAGTTACCTTATGAAATTATTGTTATTGACAAATCAGGTAAAATAATAATTAGTATGGAATTAGATAAAGGTCAAACATCATTTGAATTAGATACGGATTCTCTAATTTTTGGACGTTATATCGCTTTTCTAAATTATGATCAATTGTTTGTATCTGTAGTTTCATTTTTTCACAATGATCTGGATAGCTTATTAAGTAAAAACGAACCAACTCTGTCTCTTTTTACAACAATTGATCCTTTGGTAAAAGTGAAAAAGTCCCTCTCTTCTATTAATTTTTTAAATAAAGGTACTCTGTCATTTAATAGAATCTACTTCATCTCTGATGAAATCAGAAAAACCATAGATGCCTGCTTAGAACTAGCAAACAGAAATGTATCTATTCTTATAACTGGAGGCGCCGGAAGTGGCAAAAAACTTTTCGTTCAGATGATTCATAACCATTCGGAAGACAGGAATCGGAAAATTACAATAATAAAATTATCTGCAAAAGATCAAGATTCTCATATTGAAAAGCTTCATAAAATTTCTTCCGGTACAATTATATTTGAAAATATTCAAGACCTTACCCATAATAATCAGAATCATCTTCTACACTTTATACATTCTTGCCCCCCAAAAGTGCGCCTTATCTTTGTTTCGAGTGAAAATCTATCGAATCAGGAATTACGCAGAAATATGAGAATAAAGGATAGTTTTTATATAAATATATCGCGCCACTCAGTTGAAATACCGCTTTTGAAGGACAGAGGATTCGATTTTCTTATATTGATCTGGCATTTTATTCAGAAATCTCCGCAAAAAGACAAGTACTCAATTACGTTGCTCAGGTTAATAGATTTTATATACTATGATTTCCCAGGGAATGTTAATGATATTAAGTGGTATTGCAATGAAAAGATAGAAGAAAAGCTCTTGTTATTTGATACAGGCGGTTTTAAATCATTTTCTGATGATCTAATTGATAAACTAAAAAATGATGGTTGCTCAGAAGATATTCTCAAATTTGCTATTGCAAAAGCACACTCATCATGTAATATAAAAAAGCTAATTGACCAAATGATTCTTGATAAGGATATATATACCAAGCAGTATTCAAAATATGAGCAAGTTAAGATTCTATTAAAGCTGTTTTTTCCTAAAATTAAATTTCATGAACAACCTAAATCGGGCAAAAAGCTTCGTCCTTCCCAAAAACATAGACTCGAATGCAGAAAAATTGCAGAAAAAATATGGGCAAATAATCCATCAATAACAATTCCCGAGATGATTCAAAGAGCTGAAATCAAAGAAGCCGCTGATAATATTGATTATCGTAAAAGAACTATGCGTAATTGGATAAAAAACCTCTGCCCTAATCGTAGTCCGGGCAGAAGACCCAAAAAGCCAAAATAGACATGTCCAAAATACTTTAAGACATTTCAATTCAATTTAAACTCCCTTTTTCAATAATATCTCGAAATTCTTTCAAACTTTACAACCCATTATTAATTCTACACTTAAGAGCAATAAGAAAACTCCCCTCTAACCTATAAAACAGTTTTATAGACTTGCCGGGAGTTTTTTTTCTCAAAACGAATCTATATATTCTCATGCGAATCGCAAAACAATTAAATTCAGTTCATAAAATTTTAAAAGGAGGTAAGAACCATTAGCAAGAACATTGACAATCCAGTCAGCACAAGCACAATAGATGCTGACAAAGCTGATGGGCGGAGATTAATCGGTCAGGGCATACAGGCGCTTGAGCGTCTTACAGATTTCCTCGAGAGAGAGCCTGATATGGTTAAAGATAAGCTTACAGAAGATTGTGGAGATATTATTGTCACAATCAGTGGTATGGAATGGATTTATTCAAACCAATACTACCAAGAGCTTCCCCAAAGGGCGACACCGTTAACTTCTCCAGCAAAAATCGCTAAGAAACCAAAAACAAAACTGGTTGATAGTGAGCGTAAGGGTCTTCTTTTATCAAATATTGATAAAAAGGATAAAAAGGTCAAAAAACTGAAAACAAAAGTGGCCAGCCTTAACAAAGACCTTGAACGCACAAGCGATTACGTTGAGAAGAAACGCGTTACGATCGAGCTCCAGAAAGCTGAGAAATCGTTTTCAGAAGCTGAAGTTGAGCTCCAGGACTGGAAAGACCGGCTTGATCTACTCGTGGATGGTAATAATGAAAATCCCGAGGAAGGATCGTAGTAAGTCAGAATAGGCGGATGGGGCTGGATTAAGCTCCGGCCCTGTCTCATTCGTGAAAAAGTATCATTATAAAATGAAGGAGAATTTGTTTGAATGATTTAAAATTTTTAAAGGTTTTAACAGACGGAACAGAAAAACCATCACGTTACTGTTTGGAAAACAGTAAAGGAAGCTTCATTGTTGTTGAAAATAAAGATGCCAGTAATCTCATTTCAATTGTCAATGATCAGCTGCCAAAGGAATTTACCACTGTTGTTTATATGGATGAAGAAAAAGTTCAAGAAGAAATAGGTGAATCGCTTGATTCTGCTTTCGTCCTTTTATTAGATATTGATGGTTCAACAGAAGATTATAACACAATAGAAGCGCATGTTCTTGAATCTTTGGATTATCTAAAGTCTCTTTGTGAACATGGGTGGGACATTGTTGATGTAACTTCAAAGTTAATATGCTTATTTACAGAGTATAAATATTATTCACGTGAAGAAATTGATGAGTTGGAAACAAATGTGAATCAGATTGATTTACTCGTAGATGGTGAAAACGAAAATCCTGAACAAGCATAGAAAGGTAAATCAGATGGGGCTGGGCTTCGGTCTGGCTCCTGGTTTTTAATAACAATTTAATTTGAAAGGATAATTAAATATGAAGGAAGAATGTTTGAAAATCTATAACGAAGGTGAAGACGAGAATGTAAGTTTCTGTGTCGAAAATATTCACGGTGAATTTATTGTCTATAAGCGTCTTGGCGATGAAAATTATATTTTGGGCGAATTCAATCAACTACCAGAGGAGTTTAAAGACTACCTTTTGGTAGCTAAAGATGAGTGTGAAAAGCCAGAACTTAGGTTTCTTGGAAGGTATACAATCGATTTTGGTCACCTCCTCTCTTCAACTTTTGAGTTAGAAAATATTAGGAAAAATGTTGTTTATGAATTAGGAAAACTACATGCTTTTCTTAATAATGGATGGGAACTTGAATCGTCCGGTGTAGCAACGTTAACTTTTCGGACACAGCTAAAATATGTACCACACGATGAAACAGAGGAATAACTGACATTGAGGCCGCGATTTGGTAACCTGAGTCGCGGCTTTTTAATAAAGCAGCATTACAAACAAGCAAATTCATAATAACACAAAATTGAAAATCAGAGGATATTTAAGGTGACAAAGCAAATTTCAAGACGTGCGCTTACAATAAAGGAAGCGGCTGATTATGCTTGTGTTAGCCGTGGGACAATACTGCAGTGGATCACCAAACGCACCCTTCCCTATGAAGAATTACCAGGGAACGGAACAGGAACGAATCGGTTTATCAGAATAAGAAAAGGTGATCTTGACAAACTTTTAAACAACAGCTATATGGTAGAAAAAACTGTAGAAAAGGAAAATTCCAAAAGTGATTTGTTCTTATATCCTAAAAGGGCTTGACATTAACAAAAAGCCTCTATATTTTTCCATATGGAGGCCATGCGCTCTTAGGAGGTGCGTATGGTAAAAATAAAACCAGTTAGAGTTATTAAAAGAAACAACAATTATCAACTAGATTTCTATAATCTGAATGGTGAAAGGAGGCGTATTACCGCTGGGAATAACTTGCAAATAGCTCAGCGGATGTCGTTAAGATTTACTGATTTCTTAATTGAGGGAAAAGATCCTGAAATTGAAATCATTAAGCAACATCAAAAGGAAAAAGCCAAATCTATTACTCTGGAAGAGTTTTTTCCTGTGTTCTTTGAAAGACATGGTAAACAACGCAGCAAATCAATGCAGAATAGCTATCAATACAGCTTCAATAATATTTCTCGCTGCCCAAATTTATTACATTCAAGCCTTGGCTCCATCAATAGAGGACTTGTACTTGAATATATGCATGCACGGATCAAGAATGATAAAGTTACTAATGCTACTGTTAACAGAGAGGCAGCTTTCATGAAATGTATGATAACTTGTGCTGTTGATTGGGAATTCTTAAGCTCTAATCAATTGTATGGATTAAAACTATTGCCTGAAGCTGAAAAAAGAGATGTTTATGTTAGTAAAGATGAAATAAAAAGGCTTCTGGATGAACTATCCTCGCCTGTCTCAGATATTGTTGAATTTGCGATCTATACCGGCTTTAGAAAGGAAAATATTCTCAGCTTAAAAATTGAGAACATCCGATTTAATAAAAATTCTGATTTTGCACAGGTTGAACTGGTTGTCAAGGGAAACCGAAGAAAATTGTTTGGACTTGGCTCATCTGCATTGGATCTATTAAAAAGAGTCATTGGTAACAGGAATAGCGGATATATCTTCTTGAATCTTAAGACCGGTACAAGATTTCATTGTATCAAGAAATCATTCAATCAAGCTGTTAAACGTGTTGGTTTGACTGTGAATGGCACTAAATTCCGATTCCATGATCTGAGACATGTTTTTGCAACCTGGTTACATAATAATGGTGTTACTCTTGATGAACTCAGACCGTTAATGGGTCACAGCTCTCGATCCACTACTGATAAATATGCTACAATTGACAATGAAGCTGTCACTAAATTACTAAATCGGATACCTCAAATCAGGGATAATGGACAAAAAAATACCCTGATAAATGATTACCAGGGTATAGGGATTCTAAGTAATTGACACAAATTGACACAATCCTTTATTTGACCTCTTGACTATTGTGTCATATTTCTGCGTAAGTTGTTGTTTTTATTAGTCGGAGCGAAAGGATTTGAACCTTCGACCCCTTGACCCCCAGTCAAGTGCGCTAACCGGACTGCGCCACGCTCCGCTGATAATTATTTGCTGTTCAGGTTATCTAATATACTTAAAACTTCTTCCAATTCAAGTTTTATATTTTTAATTAATTGTTTTGGATCCTCTGAGAAAGATTTTTGAATATTGTTATTTCCTTTTGTGTCATTATCGCTCATTTGTCTCAGATAATTACGAGCGCCTTCTATTGTAAATTTCCGGTTATATAACAGATCTTTGATCTGTTTTATTAATAGAATGTCTTTTTCTTTATAGATTCTGTTTCCGGCACGGTTTTTTGAAGGTTTTAAATCTTCAAACTCTGTTTCCCAGTAGCGGAGAACATATTGCTTTAATGTTGTCATATCTGACACTTCGCTAATAGAATAATAGAGTTTTTTTATCGGTTTAGCACACATTAAGTTGCTCCGGTGTTATTTACCAATGACACTTTCTAAAGTAGTATACGGTAAATCAAATGCTTCTGCAACGGCTTCGTATGTAACAGCTCCCTTATATGTATTGACTCCATGCCATATCTCTTTATTGCCTAAAACTGCTTTATCAGCTCCCTTATTAGCTATCTCTAAGACATAAGGAAACGTAGCATTAGTTAAAGCAATAGTTGAAGTAAACGGTACGGCTCCGGGCATATTAGCGACACAATAATGCACTACACCATCTATAATAAATACAGGATCGTCATGAGTCGTCGGACGGACGGTTTCAATACACCCTCCCTGGTCAACAGCAACATCAACTATCACTGATCCTTCTTTCATTATCTTCAGCATGTCTTTTGTAATAAGTTTAGGAGCTTTTGCACCTGGAATTAAAACAGCACCTACAACCAGATCAGCAGACTGTATAAATTTTTCGATATTATAAGAATTGGACATAACAAGATTAACATTCTTAGGCATCACATGATCAAGGTATCTCAGTCTTGGAAGATCAATATCAAGTATAGTGACATTCGCACCCATTCCTGCAGCCATTTGTGCAGCATTAGTACCTACAATACCTGCTCCAATTATTATAACATTTGCCGGTTCAACTCCCGGTACTCCACCAAGAAGAACACCTCTTCCGCCTTTCATTTTCTCCAGATACTCCGCTCCTACCTGAATTGACATTCTTCCGGCAACTTCGCTCATAGGAACTAACAAAGGCAGAGAACCGTCAGTTTTCTGTACCGTTTCATAAGCAATAGTTATTGATTTAGATGCAATCATTGCTTCTGTCAGTTCTTTATCTGCTGCATAATGAAAATAAGTAAAAACGGTGTGTTTTTCGGTAATAAGCGGATATTCTTCCGGTAAAGGTTCTTTAACTTTTAATATCAGATCAGCAGTTTCATATACCTCTTTTGCTGTACTTAGCAGAGTTGCACCTGTCTCTTTATACATCTGGTCTGAGAATCCGCTTCCCTGACCGGCTGTGCTTTGAACAAAGACATCATGACCATTGTCTGTTAATACCTTTGATCCGCTGGGTTGTAAAGCAACTCTATATTCCTGCTTCTTAATCTCTTTAAGTACACCGACTTTCATCTTTCACTCCTTTAGAGTTATATCATTGTCTATAATAATCTACTTTTGCTAATATCCCTATTATAAGTTATTAAAGGAACTTAAGCAAATTATTTTTGAACTATTTTGAAATTATTTCAATTTTTTTGTATAATCAGGCTATTTTGGTTTGATAATTGTTGTGTTAATATTATTCTCAAAGATATTATTTGTTAATTCCTTTATTTCTCCGGAAGTGACCAAATTAATGTTCTCGACAACACTATCCAATGAAAAATAATCATTAAGATAAATTTCCATTTTTGCCAGCCTGTTCATCCTGCTGAATGTACTTTCCAAAGCCAGCATCAAACTACCCTTAAGGTGAGATTTAAGTTTCTGCAGATCATTTTCCGGTATGGATTTCTTTAATACATTGTCGATCTCTCTCTGTATCAACAAAAGAGATTTCTCAATATTTGATTTCTCTGTACTTAAATAAATACCAAACAGACCGGTATCAATATAAAAATCTGCAAAGGAATAAATAGAATAAGCAACTCCATGCTTTTCCCTGATGTTCTGAAATAACCTTGAACTCATTCCTCCGCCAAGATACGTGTGCAGAAGTAAGAGGGCGTATTTCTTTGGATCAGTATAAGCTATTGCTTTGGTGCCTACACATATGTGTGCCTGGCTTATATTCTTCTTGTATACTCTTCCTCTTCCCGATATTTTGTGGGTTATTCTTTCACGTATAAGTGATTTTCTTTTTGGAAGATCAAAATGTTTCTCTATCATTGAGAGCAGTTCATCATGAGAAATATTACCTGAAACAGAAATAATAAGATTGTCTGGTGTGAAATTTGATAAATAAAAATCGAGTAAAATTTTTCTGTTGAAATTTTTTATAGTTTCTTTTCTACCGAGTATTGACCGTGAGAGAGGATGTCTTCCGAAGGTATTCTTCTGAAAATATTCATGAACAAGTTCCTCAGGAGTATCTTCAAGACCTTTTATTTCTTCAATAATTACCTTTTTTTCTTTGTCAATATCTTTTTGTCTTATTAACGGATTGGAAACCAGATCAGCTATTACCTCAATCGCAAGCTCAATATGTTCATCTAATACATTTGCATAAAAACAGGTAACTTCCTTACCAGTAAAACCATTGATGCTTCCTCCAACAGACTCAAGAGATTCTGCAATTGCCTTAGAATTTCGTTTTTTTGTTCCTTTAAAAACAATATGTTCTAAAAAATGACTTATTCCGTTAATCTCTGGTTTTTCATCTCTTGATCCGAAATGAAACCATACACCAATGGCAACCGACCGTACATGCGGAATTGACTCGGATATTACGCGAATTCCATTCCGCATGACGGTTTTTTTATATACCGTCTTCATCTATAGATATGATCTAATCCTTATTCAGAAGCTGTTTTCTGGAAAGGTCAACTTTCCCGTTGGGCTCAATGCGCTTTACTTTTACCTGGACATCCTGACCGACTTTTAACACATCCTCAACCTTATCTATTCTTCGGTTCTCTATTTCAGAAATATGCAGTAATCCTTCCTTTCCCGGCAGGATTTCAACAAACGCACCAAAATTAGTGATCTTTTTTACTTTACCGTCATAGATTTTACCGACTTCAGGAACTTCAATTAATTTGTCAATGATTTTCTTGGCATTATCTCCGCCTTCCTGGTCAACTGCACCTATCAAAACTGTGCCATCATCGTCAATAAATATTGTAGCACCGGTTCTATCCTGAATGTCTCGGATCATTTTACCGCCAGGTCCTATTATCGTACCGATAAGCGAAGGATCAATCTTCAGAATAATAATTTTCGGTGCATAAGGAGACATTTCACTACGCGGTTTATCAATTTCTTTATTCATTTCACCCAATATATGATCTATCCCTTTTCTAGCCTGGGTAATAGCCTTGCTCATAATTTCAATGGAAATACCTTTAACTTTAATATCCATCTGAATTGCAGTAAATCCTTCTTTGGAACCGGCCATTTTAAAGTCCATATCACCCAAATGGTCCTCATCTCCAAGAATATCGGATAGGATATAAAAATCATCTTCTTCCTTGATCAAACCCATTGCAATACCCGCGGTCTGCTTTTTGGTCGGGACACCTGCATCCATCATCGCTAAAGAGCCTGAACATATAGCAGCCATCGATGAGGATCCATTGGATTCGAGAGTTTCAGATACAATCCTAATCGTATATGGAAACTCTTCTTCGTCAGGAACAGTATACTGCAAAGCTTTTTCTGCTAATCTTCCATGACCGATCTCACGTCTGCCTGGTCCCCTTGGGAATTTTGTCTCACCGACACAAAAGGTCGGGAAATTATAATGCAGTGTATATCTTTTATATGACGTACCTTCAAGACCTTCAAGTTTCTGCTCATCCATTTTGGTGCCCAGAGTAACTACACCCAGACTCTGTGTCTCTCCTCTGGTAAACAGAGCTGAACCATGAGCTCTCGGTAAAAGTTTTGTCTCACATGTAATTTGTCTGATATCTGTTAAACCTCTGCCGTCAAGTCTTGTAGATTTATCGACAATCAGTCCCCGAATCATTTTCTTTTTAATTTCGCCAAAATATCTGTCTATCTCAGATTCTCTTTCCGGATATTCCTCTTCACAATTCTCAATCACCTCTTTTAAAACCTGGTCTATTTTTTTATACCTATCCAGCTTGTCTTTGATCTTTATAGCTTCTTTGATCAGAGGTGTCGACAGATCTGAAACCTTTGAAAATAACTCTTCATCAGTCTCAGGCTCGGAGAAAACTATCTTTTCTTTACCGACCTCTTTCTGCAGATCCTCAATTATTGGGATCATTTTCTTAATTTCCTCATGAGCAAACTCCAATGCTTCTGTCATCTCCAGTTCTGAAATTTCCTTTGCCTCACCCTCAACCATTATTATAGAATCTTTTGAAGCAGTTACAACTATTTCCAATTTACAATCTGGTAATTGCTGGAAAGTAGGATTGACAATAAGTTCTCCATCTATCTTACCTACTCTTACAGCACCGATAGGAGTGTCAAACGGAATAGCCGAAATCATCATTGAAGCTGAAGCTCCAATAATTCCCAATATATCTGAATCATTTTCCTGATCCGATGACAATACTGTTACACTTACCATAGTTTCATAATTAAAACCATCAGGGCAAAGAGATCTTATGGGCCTGTCGATTAATCTTGCACTTAAAGTCTCTTTTTCGGTAGGCCTGCTCTCTCTCTTAAAAAATCCTCCGGGGATTTTCCCTGCAGCATACGCTTTCTCCCGGTAATCCACCATTAAGGGAAAAAATCCTCTATACTCAATTTCATTTTTTGAAACTGTTGCAGCAACCAGGACTATTGTTTCACCATACTTAACTAAAACACTTCCGCTCGCTTGCTTTGCAACTTTACCTGTTTCAATTGATAATACTCGTCCGCCAATTTCAACTTCTTTCCTTACTTCCATGAATACTCCATCAATTTATTTTATCTTATTATAATATTCTTCAAATGGTTCAACAACCAAAGAATGTAAACTTTCTCTTACTTTTACTAATTGTTTCTTAGTATAATTATATAAATATAATTTACCACCTGAAATATCGCCTATTTGAATCCGTACAAGCTCACTCCCCCCTGATATTAATGTTATGTCTGAAGCCGGTGGATTTAATCCATAATTCTTCATATTTCTGCTGTTATAGTTGTCCAGGAATTCTTCAGATTTAGACCAGAATATATTTTCAGGAATTTCAGGTATATCCTTATTCTTAATAACTTCTGCATATGGAGATACAAGGTTCCAGTTCCCGCCTTCTTTTATAAAATGGAATAGAGTGTTTTTGTAAGTTACTTTCATCTCATCAACAATGTTAATATCATAATCAACAATGGATTTATCCCTAAAATCAAAAAGACTCATAGTAAACTGATTAACTGTACTTGAATCAAGCAAAAACACCTGCGGTCTGATATTATCCATAGCAAAGAAATTATTACCATCAGAATTGCCTATAAAAATCTCACTAACTTTATCATTCCCTTCTTCACTGATTATGACTGAATATTCAGTATTTAATAAGCCATATTTCTGCAGATCAATCGGATTTTCATCAACATATTCGATTATAAGCTTTTCCCTCAGCCATTTAATCTGATAATCCAGAACTTCTTCCTCAGCAGGACATTCAATCGGCTCTTTTATAGTCCAGGAATCATCCAATTTCTCAATAACTATATTATTGCCAGGCTGCTTATAAGTAATACCTGAAACTTTATCCACATCAAAATTTAATATTGTTTTATCACGGAAGAAAACCAGCGGTTTATCAACCCATTCACCTAAATACCGAGACGTTAAAAATATCTCATCGCTACCCGGAATATTTGCATAAACACTTGTTGCGGATGGATTATTATTTCCAAATTGAAGGGAATATATAATATTATCAGTCGTATGGATTTTGATCATCGGAGATTCGGGTGTCAATCCGAATTTCTCAAGATCAGACCGGTTATCGGAGATTGATCTTTCTTTTTGGCCGTGAGTGTTGAATAAAAATATTCCCCCGTCAATATTGACTTCATCCGCATCAAATTCGATTGGCTGAGTGACCATCCATATTTCATTTATTTTCTCTAAAATGAAATATTCGTTTCCCCGTATAATCTCTATTTTATAAACATCTTCTTTATCAAACTGGAATACTCTGTTTTTTTCCTCATCAGACTTTCTGCGATTAGGTTCCCAATATACTGTATCGTAATAAACTAAACCAGCAATTATGATGAAAATCAGCACAACTATTAAAGTGTTTTTGAAACGCATAAATACCTTCTGTAAAGTCTAAAGACCTCTTCTTTTGAAAAATACACTCAAACCAAACAATATAATGATCGAAGGAATAATAATAACCATTAAATACAATACAAATTTTGCTTCTTTGGCCGTCATGTCGACCCTTCTGTTTTCCATTCTCTTCGGAGGGATCGCGACCAGATCCTGTTCTTCCGCTAACCAATGAAGAGCATTCATAAATAATATCCCGTTTGGGCCTCCAAAATAATTGTTTGATGAAAAATCAGAATCACCAAATACTACCAAAGCACCTATCGATTTATTATATCTTTGGATATTTTCAGCCGTTAAAGGTTTTACAGCCACAGCCCCGACTGTAACAGGACCCTGAATATCTCTTCCTTCGTCAAATGCAACATTTAATTCATTGTTTTCCCTGTTGAAAGCTGTTTCATAATCTTTCTCAGCCCAGCTTTGCTGTGAAGTTCTGCATAACCAGTCAAGAAAAACACCGGTTGGAGGACTATCAATTTTTGGTATTACTGATCTCGCTCTTACAAACAGAGTATTCTTATCAAATCCGCTGGTAATAGGATGCTCCGCATTATATTCCATTATCAAAGGTGTTTCCGGTCCCTGCCCCAGACTTCTTCCCGCGTCAGAAAAATCAAAGACTACATCATCTCCAACTACAATTCCCCAGCTGTCAAAGAAATCTATCATTCCGGCAGACGGATTTGGATCTAACAGAAATAGAACCTTTCCGCCTTTCGAAATAAAGTCATTTATCAATTCAAGTTCCGATGTCAATAGAGGAGCATAAGGACCATCTATTACCACTACATCAATGAGATTTTCAGGAATTGAAGCATCTTCGAAAGTATTTAATATCCCGACATTATAATTAAGTTCCTGAAGATAACTTCCTAAAAACCTGATCCCGTTTGGATTAAGATCGTCAAGACTCTTTTCGCCATGTCCGGTCATGAAAAAAATACTCTTCATCTTATCTCTTGAAACTTTGATTAACGCATTGGTAACAGGCTGCTCAAAATTTCTGTCCGGCAATTCCACTTTTTCTATACGGTTACTTGTTTCAAGGACAACAGTACTGTAACTCTGCTGTATATCGTATCTGGCTGCCATATCAGGATTCTTGTCAGGATCATAGAAATAAAAATCTATCTTATTGGTATAATCCATGTACATACCAATCATATTTTCTATTATACTCCTGTTTTCAGACCTGAAAAATGTGATTATCTTGACGTCTCTATCAAGATTTTCCGCAACTCTAATGGATTGTTCTGAAAGAGTATTCAGTTTATTACCCGTCACATCATATCTGAAGACATATCTGGTACCCAAAACGTTCAATATTACTATTATACCAAAAACTATAATAGTTCTTATTATTGCATTACTTAAATATTGCGTGGATCTCTTACTGAATAATATCTTTATATCTTTTGTGTTATATGTCACATATATTATTATAAGAATTGAACCGATTGCAAATATAAATATTGTAGGAACGTCAATTCCTGTGGATACTGAATTTATTAATCCGATCAGCACCAAAAACAATCCTATAATTCCACTTATTATAGTAGTGTTTCTATTCATAAGATCATGACCTCCATCTCATTGATTCCAGAGAACGGTATGTAATGTATATGGCAAAAACAATTAAACTAACGAAATAAATTATATCTCTGGTGTTTATTATACCTCCGATAAAATCAATAAGGTGATTTTGCAATGATAGGTAATTAAAGATCGATGACAAAAATGAAGTGCCCATCAAATTTACCGGCCATGAAGATATCCAGAACAAAACGCTGATACTTAAACTTATTGCAACCGAGACCAGCTGATTCTCCGTAAGAGATGATGCCATTATTCCAATAGCAATGAATACACCACCTAACAGGATCAAACCAATATAACCTGTAAAGATAGGAGTAAGTTCAGGATCACCGTATATATCCATAATAAGAAAATAACTAATCGTTGGTAAAAGCATTATCATAAACAAAGTGAAACCGGCAAAGAATTTCCCCAGAACAGTCTGAAGAGATGTAATTGGAGAAGTGAAAAGCAGTTCTATGGTCATCATCTTCTTTTCTTCGGCAAAAAGTTTCATTGTAATTAAGGAATTCATTAACAGGATGATCATAGCAAAATAAGTAAACAAAGAAGGTATAACCATTACATTCACATTTAAAGGGGGAGGAAGCTGCTGTGCTGCCTGAGCCTCCATTGTTGATCTATAGGTAACATCCAGAAACTGTGTTAAAGTTATATAGAAAAAGAAACCTGACATCACAAGGAATCCAGCAATAACACCATAAGCAATAGGTGATACAAAAAATGACTTTATTTCTCTTTTATAGATTGCAAGTACATTCGACATTTATGCTTCTCCTTCAGTATAAGCTGTACCTGAGATATAATTCATAAATATTTCCTCTAATGTCATTCCCTTGACCCAAAGTCCGTAAAGATCCCAGTTTCTATTCAGTATCTCTTTCGAAAGGTCTTTTCTAATATCCTTTCCTCGTTTGCTTTCAATATTAAAAGTATGTACATTCTCGCTGTATGATTTATCCAGTTCAATATTTACTACACCGGGAATATTTTTAAACGTACTTATTATATCTTCCTTTGGCCCACCGACTTCCAGGGTTATTTTCTCTTTCCCCATTATCTGTGTCTTTAGTTCATCTTCAGTGCCCTGGGCAACTATCCTACCATCATTTACAATCAAAATTCTTTCACAGGTTAATTTTACTTCCTGCATAATATGAGTACTAAGGATGATCGTATGATCACCTGCAAGATTCTTGATTAATTGCCGGACCTCGATTATCTGTGATGGATCTAAACCGGACGTTGGTTCATCAAGGATCAGGATAGGAGGATTGTGTATCAAAGCCTGAGCAAGTCCAACTCTCTGCCTGTATCCCTTAGAAAGTCGCCCACAGATCCTCTCTTTTACATGTGTGAGATTAACCTTTTCCATAACTTCGTCAACCCGTTTAGGTATATCCCCGGATTTAATATTTTTAATCTCAGCCACAAAATTCAGGTAATCTTTAACCGTCATTTCAGGATAAATTGGCGGATTCTCCGGCATGTAACCAATATTCTGTCTTACCTCTAAAGAATTCTTGACAACATCATATCCTTTTACAGTGACAGTACCTTCATTAGATGGTAAAAAACAGGTGATTATCCTCATAGTTGTTGTCTTACCGGCAGCATTCGGCCCGAGAAATCCAAGAATCTCCCCTTTTTTCACATCAAAACTGATATTAAATAGAACCTGTTTACTTCCGAATTTTTTTGATACATTTTTAACGCTAATCATGAGGAACAACCTCTCAAATTATCTGATCTTAAGTTCTGCTTTCAGATTACGGTATTTCTCTATATCTTTTCTCATTAAATATGCTAACAAACGTTTACGTTGTCCGACAAGCTTTAAAAGACCTAATCTCGAATGATTATCCTTCTTATGCGTTTTAAAGTGTTCCGTAAGATGAATGATTCTTTCGGTTAACATTGCAACCTGAACCTCTGTGGAACCTGAATCATTTTCTGATTTCCCGAATTTCTTAATAATCTCAGGGTTTTTTTCCTTCATGTAATCCATAAAAACCTCTTTGTATAATTTATTTAATCTAACAATTTTTAATTATATTCATGGCATCAACAATATCTGAGTCAATTTGACTCTTTAATATATCCGCCGAATTAAACTTCTTTTCATCCCTTAACTTGTCTAAAAAACTGACTTTTAATTCAGTACCATAAATTTCCTGCGAAAAATCAAGGATATGAATTTCCAGAGTTTTCTCACTTTTGTCAAAGGTAGGTCTGACACCGATATTCATAACACCAAAATGACTATCTCCCTCAATATCAATTTTAACAACATATACACCATTTCCCGGAATACACTTATCCTTATTTTCAATCTTTATATTTGCTGTAGGATAATTCAGAATTCTTCCTCTTTTATCACCATGTATTACCTGACCAGTTATAAAAAACGGCCGGTTTAAACATCTATTTGCTTTTTTTATATCCCCATTCTCCAACAGATCCCTGATTAGAGAACTCGAAATGACTCCCAGGTCATTTGTAATTGGCTCCTGAACAAAAATATCAAATTTACACTCTTTTTCAAACTTTTTCAAGAACTCTATACTTCCTTCTCTATTCTTTCCAAAACCGTGGTCATGTCCGATTATTAAACATTTCAAACCCAACTTCTTACAAAGTATCTCTGACACAAAGGATTCGGGAGATGTCTGTGAAAATTCTCGTGTAAAAGGAATAACCAATAATCTGTCAATTTCATATTCTCTTAAAACTTCAATTTTCTCATCTATTGTATAGATCAGCTTAACTGCCCGACCATTTTTCTGTTTTACCACCAGCCTCGGATGAGGATAAAAAGTAACAATTGTAGATGTCAAATTGTTTTCTTTTGAATAATCGATCACTCTTTTTAGTATTGCTGCATGACCAATATGTATACCATCAAAAGTCCCAACTGTTATTACACTATCCGACTTTTTCCTGTAATCATCTAAATTGTTTATTAATTCCATATTATTCATTCACAAGAGAATTGATTTTTTTCGGTAAATCTTCCCAGTCTACCGAATCATCTATATGATAATCGCCAATTCTTGTCCGTGACAGTTCTGAAATTGTTCCACCACATCCAAGTTTTTCTCCCAGATCACGGGCTATACATCTGATATAAGTTCCCCGGGAACATATCACTTTAATAACCGCTTCATCCTTATTAAAAGAGATCAAACTAATTTCATAAATGTTAACTTTTCGCGGTTCCGGCTCTATTTTTTCTCCTTTTCTGGCATACTTATATAGCGGTTTGCCCTTATATTTTAAAGCGGAATATATTGGCGGAGTCTGTAAAATTTCACCCTCAAAATCAAGAAGATGCTTCCTGATTTCCTCGGCTGTAATATTGCCGATCGGCTTCTTTTCTATAATGCTTCCGCAAATATCCAACGTATCTGTCACTAATCCTAACTTGATCTTCCCTATATACTCTTTTTCCATAGTCATTAAAGCTTCAACCTGTTTGGTGGCTTTCCCCATTACAACCAGCAATACTCCTGATGCATTTGGATCTAACGTACCGGCATGACCGACCTTCTTTACACCTGATAGCTTTCTTACATAATGAACAATTGAAAAAGAACTTTTACCAACAGGTTTATTAACATTTAAAATATATTCAAAATCAGAACCAATACTATTTTTCTGGCTCATCCGGTTTATTACCATTTTGTTGAATTTTACTTAAAAGTGCATCAATCCTGAAAGAATAGTCCAGGGATGTATCTTCCTCAAAATTCAGATATGGATTATGCTTTATAGTCAGAACTCTGCCTAACTGCCGCCTTATTTTCTTCGCTTCTCTTTTAAGTATTCCAAATGACTCCTTACGAACTTCATCGCTTCCCAGTATACTGACCTTTATTTTCGCATATCGAAGATCATCAGTCAAACCAACATGCATAATTGTCGCCATCCCCGGCATCTTTCCTGTAAGCTCCCTTTGGATGATCTGCCCAAGATTTACTTTGATTGTTTCCTCAACTCGCCTTTTACGCTTAAAATCCATTTATATATACCTGACTTCCCACTTTGTAAGCGTTACTCTAAAATCACTTTCGGTAAAATTTTCTAATTTTGTAATTAACGAGTCCAGTTGCGCCTTGTCATTACCAACAAAAGATATTCCGAGAGCGGCCCTCTGCCATTTATCCTGAAAATCAACTTCGGCAATACTCACATTAAACTTGTTCTGAATTCTTTTCTTATAACTATTAACAACAGATCTTTTCTCTTTCAAAGAACCTGTATGTGGAATTAATAATTCTAAATATATAATTCCAACAATCATACTATTTTAAAACTCTTTTTGTTTCTACAACCTTGTATGTTTCTATTATATCGCCAACCTTGATATCATTAAATTTATCAAGACCTATACCGCATTCAAAACCGGTTGCTACTTCTTTTGTATCTTCCTTGAATCGCTTAAGCGATTCAACAATACCGTCATATATCACAATACCTTCTCTTATTAATCTGCATTTTGCATTTCGATGAACCTTCCCGGATACAACATAGCTGCCTGCAATTGTTCCTATCTTGGGAATCTTAAAGACATCTCTAATCTCAACGGTCGATTCTATATCTTCTGAAATCTCCGGTTCAAGAAGTCCTTCCAAGGCAGCTTTAACCTCTTCAATAGCATCATATATCACATCATATAATCTTATATCCACTTTTTCATGTTCTGCGACTTCTCTCGCCTTCAAATTAGGTCTGACATGAAAACCAATTATTATTGCATTTGACGCAGAAGCTAATAACACATCCGTCTCAGTGATAGCACCAATACTCTTATGTATTATTCGTACATCAACTTCATCTGTACTGATCTTCGAAAAAGAATCCTCTAATGCACCGATCGAACCATCTGTATCACCTTTTATGATCAATAATAATTCTTTTATACTTCCGGCTTTTATTTTCTCAGAAATATCATACAGTGAAGTAATAGCTTTCTTTCTTGATTCCTGCTGTCTTTTAATATTTTGCCTTTTGTTGCTGATTCTTTTCGCCTCTTTTTCTGAATCCATACCGATTAAAATATCTCCGGCTTGAGGCATTCCTGAAAATCCCAATACCTGTACGGGTGTGGACGGAGGTGCATTCTTAATCTTTTTGCTTCTCTCATTAAACATCGCTTTTACTCTGCCAAAGTATTGACCGCAAACGAAGAAATCACCTATTTTGTATGTACCGTTTTGAACAAGAAGAGTGCATACTGTCCCGCGACCCTTCTCCATTCTCGATTCAACAACCACACCTTTTACTCTCCCTGCCGGATTTGCTTTCAATTCGAGGAGTTCTGCCTGAAACAGAATATTCTCAAGTAGATCATCAACACCTATACCTGACTTTGCAGATATTTCAACCGACTGATATTTACCACCCCAGCTTTCAACCAGAATATTATTATCTGAAAGCTGTTTTTTAATGTTTTCAACATTTGCTTCGGGTTTATCTATCTTATTAATACCGAAAATTATCGGAACATTAGCCGCCTGGGCATGATTGATAGCCTCTAATGTCTGAGGCATAACGTTATCGTCGGAAGCGACCACAATAACAACTATGTCGGTTAACTGTGCTCCTCTCGCCCTCATGGCCGTAAAAGCTTCATGGCCGGGAGTGTCAAGAAATGTTATTTTCTTATTCGAAATCTCTACTTCATATGCCCCGATATGCTGAGTAATTCCACCCTTTTCCCCAGCAACTACATTCGACTCTCTGATATAATCAAGCAATGATGTTTTACCATGATCAACATGACCCATTATCGTAACTACAGGTGGTCGCTCTTCAAGAAATTTGGGATCTTCCTCTTCAATTTCAATGGAAATATCTTCCATTTCTTCTATCTGATTAACTTCAAAACCAAACTCATCAGCAACTGCACTAATTGTATCCATGTCGAGTCTTTGGTTTATTGTAGCTATGACACCTAATCCAAGACATTTGGTAATCACATCCGTTGTTTCTTCATCCATTAATTTTGCAAGTTCCGAAACCGAAATGAATTCTGTTACATTGATTACGTTTGTTTCTTCTTCTACCTCAACATCTTTTGTTTTCTTTTTGTACTTCTTAAGCTTGCTTGACTCTTCCATTTTCGACATTGTTTCTTTGATGGAAGCATCTATCTCTTTAACATCAATCTTCTTTTTCTTCGCACGTTTTCTTCTTTTTGATTTTTTCTGCTTGTCTGATGTATCATCTACAAATTTAACTTCCGCTTCTTTCTGTTTCTTTTCTTTTATCTTCTCAACTAATCCCAAACCTTTTTTTGACAGTTTTCGTTTCTTTTTATCTAACTCTATCTGAGATTTATCTTTCTTGACTTTATCCTTCTTAACTTTTTCTTTCTTAACTTTATCCTTTTTGGTTCTATCTTTCTTCACCCATTTGGAGTCTCTTGTCGTTTTTTCAGGAAGATCAATGATTTTTATCACTTCATTCAATTCTTTATCAGGAATTGTTGTTAGAATATCCAAATCCTCATCATCTTCTCCAAATATTTCTTCAAGCGCCTCTTTTTCATCATCAGATTTTGCTTTCTTTTGCTTCCTTCTTGGTTTAGCCTTCTTAACAGTATCTATCTCTTCTATCTTTTCTTTAGTGTCTGCAGGTTCCTCAACAACTGTCTCAACTTCCTCTTCAGTCACTAATTCAGTCTTTTCTACTTCTTTTTCATCTATCTTTTTCTCAATCTTTCTCTTCTCGTTTTAAGGCTTCAACATCATCTATTTTAGCATCTTCTTTAACTTCTTCTATTTTCTCAGCAATCTCTTCAGATTTCTTCTCCCCCTTTTTCTTCGGTTTTTCAGGTTTGGGTTCTTCCGGTTCATCTTTTTTCTGATCAGCAGTTTTTTTAAGCGTATCTATCGCTTCAAGTATCGCAGGTCTCTTTGCTTTTTCTATTTTCTTCTCTTCAGCAGTCGCAGCCTCTGTTTCAGCAGTTGCTGCCGTAATATCAATTTCACCTCTTCTCACTGCACGTTTTATGCGCAGTGTCTCCTTTTTCTCAGCCAGATCCTTTTCAACATCAAATTGGTCCATCACTTTTTCATACATCTCTTCATCAACAGGACTGTTTACACTGGATACATCGTATCCGGCCTCATTGAGAAAACTAATCAGCGAATCAGATGCAATATTTAATTCTTTTGCTAATTTGAATATTCGTATCTTGCCCAAATTAATTAACTCTCCTCTTCAAACAAAGAACTCATTATTAACATTATTTTTTCCGCTGTTTTCTGCCCTATCCCCGAAATCAATAATATCTTTTCTAATCCTGCATCCAGAATATCTTCTGCCGTTTCATAACCATTAGATATCAATTTCTGTTTGATCTTCTCTGATATACCTTCAACCAAACTAATGTCAAGTCCGCTCTCGGTACGTCCCTGTAATTCAGACTCCCTGACGATCTCGATCTCATATCCCGTTAATCCCGATGCAAGACGAAGGCTTTGACCTCCCTTTCCGAATGCTAAAGCAACCTGTTCATCCTCTACAACCACTTTTGCCTTCTTTTTATCTTCATCAACATCAACGTTCTTTGGTTTACATGGACTTAATGCACGGCCAATATATATTGTAGGATCAGAGCTGTAATTAATAATATCAATTTTCTCATTATTCAATTCTTTGACAATCGCCTGAATTCTTACACCCTTCATACCTACACAGGCTCCAACCGGATCAATTCGCTTGTCAGTAGATTCAACAGCTATTTTTGTCCTGTCACCAGCTTCCCTGACTACGTCCTTGATCTCAATAATTCCATCATATATCTCAGGCACTTCGATCTCAAAAAGATGGATAAGGAATCGAGGATCTCTTCTCGAAACAATTATTTCAGGTCCCCTCGAAGTTCTGACCACATCCTTTATTATCGCCCTGATACTGTCACCTCTTCTATATCGTTCCTTCCCGATAAATTCATCACGGGGCATAACTACTTCGGTCTTATCAAGGCTGACAATTATCTCATTCCTGTTCACCTGGGTTATATCACCAATAATGATCTCACCAACCCTGTTCTTATATTCCTCAAAAATGACCTCTTTTTCTGCCTCTTTTATTTTCTGGCTCAAATTCTGCTTGGCAGAAACGATCAGTCTCCTTCCAAAACTGGTGGGATCCAATATCTCGACAAATTCCTCACCGATTTCAACATCCGATTCAACTTTCTGAGCCTGCTCTAAAGAAATCTGCGTAATTGGATCTTCTACCTCATCAACAACAATTCTCTCCTGATAAATCTCTATCTCGCCTTTGTCTATATTTACAATCACATCAAAATTGTCCGCACTCCCGTATTTCTTCTTGATCATCATCAGGAATATGTTTTCCATTATTTCCCCTAAAATATCACGGTCTATGCTTTTATCCCGTGCAATTTCTTTAAAGGCCTCGACAATTTCTTGATTCATTTTGTTCAATCTCTCTTTATTAGAAAATTTTTATAATGCTACCAGGGAAGAATTATTTTACCCTCTATTATTTCAGAAAACGGTATTTCCTTGTCTGTTTTCTTTTGTTTTAATATTATAATGTCTTCATCAGCTGATATGATTTCCCCGGATATCGTTTCTGATCCGTTTTCAGTCTTTAACTTCACTTCAACTTTTCTTGAAATATTCCTTTGAAAATCCTTCATCGATATTAACGGCCGGTCGATCCCGGGTGATGACACCTCAAGCCTGTACTCTTTCACGATCAGATCATATTTGAAAATCGCATCGTTGATCTCTCTTGATACACTGGAACAGTCCTGAATACTAATACCTTTATCTTTATCAAGATATACCTTGACAATATCGATCTTACCTCTTTTTTCAACCTTTATTTCAATCAGATCAAATCCGCGGGAATCGACTATTTCGGCAATTTTACTGCTTAATACGCTCTCTGACATAATTCTCAAAAAATGGTTTATACGAAAAAAGTGGGTTAACAACCCACTTCGAACCTCAAAATATATGAATATTTTTCAGTTATTGCAATGTTTTTTTTACATATTTTGCTTATAAAGTCCCAAAGCATTCCAATACAAAAAATGCCCGTGATCCAGCGTCAGACCACGGGCATCTATCTTGTGGAGGTATCCAGGGTACTAGGAAACTATTTCTTAGAAACCTGAAAAGGGTGATGCTGAGCTTCTATTTGTTGCAAGTACTGCATTCATATTATAAGTGATAGTGGTTACTGTTCCAGCCATTGTAAAAGCATCCAGACCGTCACTTGCCGGTATCCAGCTCGGAACGATAGTAACTGTTCCGAAACCACCTTCGGAGATATTATCATTTGTCTCAATCTCACGTGCCATCATACACAGACGAATACCCAGATCACTCATTCTTCTTCCTTCATAAAAGAAAATTTCCTGTCTCGCAAGGTATATATACTCAAACAGATCGGCAACATCCGTCATCAGTCTTACCGCTGCAGCATCGAGACTGCAGTCGGAGATCAGCGGAACATTTACAGTCGCTCCATTACGCGCAGATACAAGTCCGGCAATTTCAGGATCAGCTGCACTTGCTTTTACAGTTCCACTTTCCGGCCTGCTTGGTCTTCCGTCAGGATCTATCCAGGCTGACTTTGAACGGCTCTGTGCCAGTTCAATAGCATCTGCAAGATGTCCTGCAGCTATAGCCGCATTGCCGCTTGAAAGCTCTACCTCGGCAAGTATAAGATGTGCTTCTTCCATTTTCAGAACATTTATCGGTGTATCCCGCAAAATGTACTTGGGATCCAGAAAGTCTAACCTTGGAAGTGGCTGAAGGTCATCACCAAGTCTTTCAACGGCATATACAAATCCTGAATTTGAATTTAACGCAGCATCATATTCCGCCTCGAAAACAAAAGTGGCAGAACCGCCTAATGCCAGGTTTGCACGGGCTTTTGCATTAGTTTTGTCGCCGTCAAGCCTGTAGGCACGTGCAAGAGCAAGATTAAGTCTTGTATTAAAGTTACTGCTTGTGCTCAATGCCAGTGTAAAATCGGCTATGGCAAGATCAAGGCGCTGAGCTTCAGTCAAAACAGGTCCGTCTTCCAAGACCGGGGCACCTGCAAATATCTCGGCTGAGATCAGGTTTGCCATTCCTCTGTAGAAAAGCAGTTGCGCAAGATCATCGGCTGTAGCAGCGGCGTCATTAGGATAGACTACTGTAATAGTAAAATCTGCTAATGCCCTGAGTTCCTGAACCTCAAAATATGGGCCTCCGGTACCATTTAATGTAAGATCATATGGAACTATATCATCAGGGAAATCAGCAGCAGGAGATATGTAAGTTGAAATGTTATCATAGTTATCAGATGTTACATCAGTATAATATGCAACATCCTCAACTGCATTGGCAAATGCCTCCTTTACACCGTGCAGGAACGGTACTGTACCACCTGTTGCACCTGCCTTAAGGTTTTCTTCCGTGGTCTGAGGATTCTTTACTTCCGTCGGATCCACAAGACTGCATGAACTCACTATTAACAGTGTGAATAAGCAGCTGAAAACCAGTATTAAATATCTTTTATTGTTAAAATGTATCATTTTTTACTCCTCCAATTTTATAGTTAAATTAATTTGGTTATTAACTTCCATTAGAACTTAAATTGTAATCCAAACCTGAAAGTTCTCGGAGGAGACAAGGTGAAAAAGTTAATTCCGCCTGGTTCAAAATCATCACCGGAGCTCCAGCCATGCAGTTCCGGATCAAGATCTGTATTATCAGCAAAGATATAAACGTTTCTTATACCAAAATGTGCTGTTACTCCAACACCCTGGAATTTTTTCGGAATATCATAGGATGCTGAAATTTCCCTTATCTTAAAGAAACTGGCATCTTCAATGAACACCGCGGAAGCTGAACTGAAACTATATCCTGCAGGAACCTTTGAAGCCTGCGGTTCCATTCCGTTAAAATAACGAATTACCGATCCGGTATTAAGTATATATCCGCCTGTCTGTCCGTCACCAAGCATTCTTAAATACAGATTGTTTTTAATGGTTGCTCTGATTCCCAGTGTATAATATTTATCTGCAATAGGAGAACCCTGCAGCACATTAGCATCATAAACACCGCCGCCTGTAGGAACATTTACACGATAAGAACCGACTGGATATCCTTCGTCCACTCTCTGCGGGAGGAATCCAAAACCGCCGACACTGAATGCCTGTGCTCCTCCTAAGGAAGTAACTTTGTTATCCAGAGTTGAGAACGAACCGCTTACGGAAAGCTTCAGGGTATTGGTGTTCAAAATCATTGCATCAATACCCAGTTCAATTCCTTTATTCTCGATCTCACCAATATTTCTCATCTGTGAACCCAATCCGGTTGAAGGATCACTCGGTACAAACATCAAAGCATCTTCTGTTTTCTCTGTAAAATAGGTGAATTCAACACCAATTCGTTCATCCCAGAATGCACCGTCAAATCCGAACTCTATGGTTGATGTAACTTCCGGTCCCAGATCTACATCACCTGGATTGTCAAATGCCACCGATACACCGCCAAGATAAGAACCCTGTGCAAAAGTCTTGTCTTTTTCAAATGGCGGGGGGAAACTACCGGTTTTCCCCCAGGAAGAACGCAGTTTCATCTGATTTACAAATCCGTCAATCCCTGAATTTCTCCAGAATTCTTCATCTGATATATTATACGCAACTCCTAATTTCGGATAAGCTGCAAAATCGACTTCATCACCAAATGCTGTGTTTCCATCAACTCTCAAACCGGCGTTCAGGAATAATTTATCCTTAATACCGAGCTGTTCGTTAAAATAATATCCGCCGCTGTAGATCTGCCTGTTTGATTCAAGTGGTGACAGGTTTGCAGTATTATCAAAATCATCAGTGCCAGGAAGACCGAATTCTTCACCGTCAACGCTCAATTCCCTGTCTTCCTCACGGAAAGCTTGTATACCAAATGTGAAATTGGAAGTCATCCAGTCGATCGGAGAATATTTTACCGTACCGGCATAATCCAGTGTTATTGTCATGTATTCACGGTCAGACCTGAACAGTCCGCCGCCTGTAGTACTTGCAATATCCTGTGCGACGATCGGTACGAAATATCTTGCTTCATTTTTTCTATAGTCAAAACCCGCAGTAAATTTATTAGTCAGAAAATCATAAGGATCATACTGAATATTTGTTGCAAAAGTGAATCGGTTTACATACTCTTTCAGATCAGGAGCAAGCCATTCTTCATTCAGCCATGTCAGTCTGTCCGCCAGAGGTGTTGTAGGATCTAATCCCGGCTCTCCGCCTTCAATTGCTCCGAAAGGTGCAGCAAGAGCATTATTATTGAACACACGATCATAATTATCACGAACATATCCGGCAGAAAAATCTACCTGGAGTTTTTCTGTCGGCCATGTTCTAAGTCCGCCGCGAAAACTGTACACTCTGTCATCATTCTTGGGCTGAATACCGCCGCTTTCCAAAATATAACCATTCAAGTGGTATGTTACAGATTCTGTACCGCCTTCAACACCTAACTGATATTTCTGAAAATAACCTGTTTCCAGATAGTGGTCTTTGGCAAAATCCTCGATGACAAACTTTTTCTCAGGCTGGTTAAAACCCTGGTCAAACCTGAATTGCCATCTGGGAGCGCCGGCCGATCCTTTTTTCGTAAATATCTGAATAACACCGCTGGCTGCTTCAGAACCATATAAAGTCGCTGCAGCGCCGCCCTTTGTTACCTCGATCCTTTCAATGTCGGCAATCATTATATCGGATAAAGCGCTTGATTCCAGTCCGCCGGAACCCTGTGATAACCGCCAGTTAGTATTGTTGTCTACCCTGACACCGTCTATATAAATAACAGGTGTCTGGCTTACAGCAGCACTCGTAATACCGCGCAGTCGCATTCTCGCGCCCGTACCCGGTGAAGCTGTATTCAGGTTAACAGAGCCTCCTGTAACCTGGCCGATCAAAAGCTGGCTGACATTTTCAACAGGAGTGGCTTCGATCTGACTCATGTTCAAAGTCGATATGGCTGATGACATCTCCTTTTTACGGAGCTCATAACCTGTACCCGTAACTATTATCTCATCCTGACTGAGAGCGCTGACTCTCATTGAGAAATTTACAGTTACATCCTGTCCTGATCTCACGACCACTTCAACCTCTTCGGTATAATACCCGATATAAGCCGAAATAAGCGTGTAGGTACCAACAGGTACATTTGCTATCCTGTAAGTACCGTCATTACTGGATGCCGTACCCCATCTTTCATTCTTCAAATAAACATTTGTGTTTCCCAAAGGCGCACCCGTAGCTTCATCAGTTACTTTTCCAACTATGTTCCCACGGTTTTGCTGAGCAGAAACACCAGAAGGTAAAGCAGCCGTACACAACAAAGATACAATTGTAAACATAATTACAATTGCTGCAAAGTTCAAATAATACCCGTTTTTGCACTTTACCATAATAAATGCCTCCTATTTTAAGTTGATAAAATGGTTAGTTATATATATAAATACAATATTATCTATATTTTTAAATACAGTATGATTTCAAACTATATGCAATAACTAATTGGCATTAGCTTTCTGACAAAGTTGAAACTAATAATAATTTTTCTGCGACTAATTGTGTTTGGTTTTTAATGATTGGGGAGACTTAAAACAATGTAGATATAGATTTGACAGGATCTTTCAATCCAGCAGCAATGCAACATCACGAAATGTTTACTTTTCCCTTAAGCAATTTTCGTTTCAGTACCCGTTACTTCCAATGCTCCCCTTAAGCATATATTTAAAGATAAACAAAAATTTTCAATTGTCAAGATTTTTTTATAGGACTTACATATCAATTAGAGACTGTGTCCCTCCATAAATAATATCTTTAATAATGTCTGAGTTTAAAAAATCATGCGGGAATCCTAATTCTATTTCACTGACATTATCAAGGCTGTTAAGATGTTCTTTTGTTAATTCATACTCAAGACTGCTTAAATTGTCGTGGATCTGCTTTTCCGTCCTGGCACCTAATATTGGTATCATTTTACCTTTCTGCTGACGCACCCAGTTTATGGCAGTCTGTGACGGGCTGCACCCTATTTCTTTCGATATTCTAATAACTTCTTCAGCTATCAGCATATTTCTTTCTGTTAAACGCTTTGTCGTAGCAGGATCAAGTCTGGATTTCCCCTTATTCTTTAAATCTTTCCTGTTATATTTTCCGCTTAACATACCGCTTCCCAACACAGCCCAGGGTGTTACTGCAAGTCCAAGGGAATTTGCCATCGGGAGAAGGTCTCTTTCAGGAGTCCTCTGGATCAGACTGTATTCGATCTGAAGAGCCGTGAATTGCGTCCATCCCTTCAGATCTGCTATTGCATTTGACCTGGAAACTATCCAAGCCGGAGTATCCGATATCCCTATATGAAGGATCTTTCCTGATCTGACCAGATCATCAAGCGCTCTCATTACTTCATTTTCCGGTGTGGTAAAATCCCAGGCATGAACCCAGTAAAGATCTATATAATCGGTTTTTAACCTTTTCAAGCTTGCATTAACTGACTGGACCATATTCTTACGATGGTTACCGCTTGCATTCGGATCACCCTTTTTCGTAAATAACGTAAATTTTGTCGCTAATACAAAACTCTCCCGGTCTTTGGATATAAAATCACCTACATACTTTTCACTCGTTCCTTCAGTATATCTATTTGCCGTATCGATAAAATTTCCCCCGGCATTCACATACGAATCAAAAACTTTTTTACTCTCATCCCTTGAAGATCCCCAACCCCACTCTTCTCCAAATGTCATGGTCCCGAGACATAACTCTGCTGCCCTTAATCCACTTCTTCCTAATATCTTATATCTCATTAATATTCCTTGCGTTACGCAATATATTTAAAGTATCAAGTAATATCTTCCGCTTCTCTTTTACTTTTCTCCGGATCAACAAGATAAAACAAAATTCCTCCGGATATAAAAAGAAGTGCGACCGATACAATACTTATTCTTGAGGCAGTATCACTTGCAAATCCCGCTGACACGGCTAAAAGACCTACCGTGCCTATAAGAGCAGGACCAATTAAAGCCGTAAATTTGCCGATCATATTATATAAACCAAAAAACTCTGCGGATTTATCCCGCGGAATTATTTTTGCGAAAAATGAACGGCTTAATGCCTGAATCCCCCCCTGGACCAATCCAACAATAATAGCCAGAATGAAAAATTCTTTAACATTTTCCATAAATGCGCCCCAGAAGGTTATAAACAGATATATAAAAATTGCTATAAAAATAGATTTTCTTGCACCTATCTTCTGCCCCAGATAACCAAAACCTATTGCAGAAGGAAATCCTATAAACTGCGTGATCAGCAGTGCAATGATAAGATCATTTGATTCGAATCCTATGGAAATACCGTAATCAACAGCCATTCTTATAATTGTATTCACACCATCGATGTATAATCCGTATCCGATCAGAAAAAGAAATACTGTTTTGATTTTCCTTGCTTCCTTGATTGTCTTCTTAATTCTCAAAAATCCGCTTTTTATAAGATACAGAGCAGTGTGACTTTCCTTTGGTGAGGATTCCTTCACATATAATATCATGGGAATCGAAAAAACAGTCCACCATAAACCAACGGTTATGAATGACACTTTGACAGCCGCCTCGCTTGATGACAATCCGAATATCTCAGGATTTAATGTCATCCAGATATTAAATGCAAATAAAATACCTCCTCCCAAATAGCCCAGAGCAAAACCAAGAGAAGATATATAATCCATCCTTTTTGCAGGCGCTATCATCGTCATTAATGCATCATAAAAGATATTTCCACCGCTGAAACCGATATTTGCCAGTACATACACAACTATAGCGACCGGCCAGTTACCCTGCGCTACAAAAAACAGGGATGAGGTCATGACCACACCAAGAATAGTAAAAACTATCAGGAATTTTTTTCTGTTCGATCCTGAATCTGCAATCGCACCGAGGACAGGAGAAAGTAAAGCCATTAATAGTCCTGTAAGGGTATAAGCAAAACCTAATCTGGCAGTACTTAAAGTAGGTTCTGTCCCGACACTCCAGAACTCCTTGAAAAAGATCGGAAAAAATCCTGCCATAACGGTTGTCGCAAAGGCTGAATTTGCCCAATCATACATTACCCAGCCGAAAATTTGTTTCTTGCCTATTTTATCCATTAATTATATTCTTTACCGGTAAGGATTATTTAGTTATTCTGAAATGATTACAAATAGTATGCGCCAGATCCAGGTTTATTGACCTGACATTCGCTATTGTTTCCGGTGCAGCATTTTTTATCATTTTCAGTGAACCGAAATATTTTAAAAGCGCTTTTTTCCTCTCGGGACCAATACCCGGTATAGAATCAAGTTCTGATGTTATAGTTCGTTTTTTCCTTTGTTTCCTGTGATGCTTAAGCGCAAATCGATGTGCTTCATCTCTTATCCTCTGCAGCAATCTTAATCCTGATGAATTTCTGGGGATATTCTGAGCATCGGAATGCCCCGGAATAAATACTTCATCCAGTCTTTTTGCAAGACCGACCACGGGAATATTATCAAGGCTCAACTCCTGAAGAGCAGACAATGCAGATGAAAGCTGCCCTTTTCCCCCATCGACCAAAATAAGGTCCGGCATTGCAGAATCTTCATCTTTCAGCCTTCTGTATCTTCTGAATACGGCTTCCCGTATCATAGCAAAATCATCCGGTGTCGTTTTGGATCTGATCTTAAACACTCTGTAATTCTTCTTTTGAGGCATCCCATTATCAAAAGAGACCATTGATGCAACAGCATCTTTTCCCTGAATGTTTGATATATCGAATGCTTCAATACTCATCGGCAGGTTATCCAGATTCAGATCCTTCTGCAGGGATTTAACAGAATATGATATGAAATCTTTCTTTTGCTGCTGCTGCAGCAATAACTCCTTTAATAAAAGTTCAGCATTATTAAGACACATTTGAGTCAGTTTAGCTTTTTCACCTTTTCGCGGTATCGATATTCTTACATTTTTACCTTTCAGCTCACTCAACCACTCCCGGATCACCGTTTTTTCGCATACTTCATGAGACAGAAATATTTCCGGAGGTATATATTCTTCGTTGATATAAATCTGCATAATAAAACTCTGCAATATATCTTTCATATCTTTTCCGGCAGTATTTTTTAACGAGTGATGCCTTCTGCCAAGTATCTTCCCTTCTCTTTCCTTGAATATCACACCGCATGCAATATTATCCTCAACTGCCACAGCAATAATATCTCTGTCTACCGGTTTAGCATCAACAACCTTCTGTCTGGATTGAAATGTCTCAATTTCTCTAAGCTTATCTCTGTATAATGCCGCTTTTTCATACTGAAGTTTTTCCGATGCATTTTCCATTTTGTTATTTATTATTATGATCAGGTCCTTGGTGTGCCCGCGTAAAAAATCCCTGATCTGGTCAACCATCTCACCGTATTCTTCTTTTGATTCCAGATTTTCGCACGGTCCTCCGCATCTTTTTATATGATAATCCAGACACAGTTTAACTTTGCGCTGCTTTATAGAATCGGGAGTTAATAAATAGCGGCAGCTTCTTATGGGGAATATCTTTCTCAGAGTCCAGACCAGAGAACGCATAACTCTTGCTTCGGTATAAGGACCAAAATATGTCGAGCCGTCATTTTCTCGTGTCCGGGTAGGAAAAACTCTTGGAAAATCTTCTTTGGTGATCTTTATATATGGAAAACTCTTATCATCTTTTAGACTTATATTATATCTTGGTCTGTATAATCGGACAAGATTAGCTTCAAGAATCAGCGCCTCTTTTTCAGTATCAGTAACAATAAATTCTACATCATGTATCTTTTTTACCATTACATCTGTTTTTATCTGCTGATGGATCGTATTCTGAAAATATGATCTGACCCTGTTCCTTAATACCTTGGCTTTGCCTATATAGAGGATCTTATCAGATTTATCCCTGAAAATATAAACCCCGGGATATCGGGGCATATTGGACAGTTTTTCTGTTATTTTCTCTGAAAGACTATTTTTCATTATTTTCGCTACTTACTTGTGCCTGGAAGGCTCTTAAAAGGTATTTATATAAACCGTCATAATCATAATCAGTATAGAATCTTCCATCCTCTGCAATTGTTATTTTCCCGGTCTCTTCGGATACGATAATTACAACTGCATCAGACTCTTCGGTGATCCCAAGACCGGCTCGGTGCCGGGTGCCGTAATTACTGCTCAGATTCGGATTCTGAGATAATGGTAATAAACATTTTGCCGCTTCAATAGTATCCTGATTGATAATGATCGCACCGTCATGAAGGAGTGACCGGGGAGAAAAAAGGGAAACTACCAGAAAATCGCTCACTTTTGCCCGGATATCCACACCAGTCTCAATAATGCTTTTTAAACCTGTTTCCCGGGTTAATACTATCAATGCACCATATCTCCTTTGAGAACATTCTGATGCTGATTTGGCAATCTGCTGCAGGACAGGGATCTGCTCAATTGTGACAAAAGCACGAATTATCCTGCTTTGCCCGACTACGGTTAAAAGTCTTCTTAGTTCAGGCTGAAACAGAATAACAAATGCTATCACCCACACTGTCTGAATATTCTTGATTATCCATGACATTCCGCTCATGTTCAGACCCTGAACGATAAAAGAGGCAACAAGTATCAACACCAGACCGGCGATCATCTGACTTCCGCGAGTACCTCGTAGAATTTGGTATAGTTTGTAAAAAATAAAGGACACCAAAAGGATATCAAGGATATCTATGATCGATACACCTATAAAGAAAATCCTGAATAATTCGAATCTTAAAAATTCCATTTGGCTTCCCTTTTGTATTATTAACTGTTTGTTATTGCATCAGATATTACTGACACTCTTCTCATTTCCTTCACATCATGTACTCTGACAATATCTGCTCCACGGGCTATCAACAATGAGACCGCTGCAGCAGTACCTTCTAATCTGTCATTCACATCAGTATCCAGAATTTTTCCGATAAATGCCTTCCTTGAAGGGCCGGCCAGAATAGGTTTACCAAGACTCTTAAAATAATCAAGGTTATTGATAATTTTAAGATTATGTTCAATGGTTTTCCCGAAACCTATTCCAGGATCTATTATAATTTTCTCTGATGAAATGCCATTACTAACCAGGTATTCAATTCTTTCTTCAAAATATTCATGGATTTCTTTTACTACATCACCATATACAGGATTATCCTGCATGTTTTTCGGTTCTCCAAGCATATGCATCACTACAACCGGCACATCGTGATCTCTGACTACATCTGTCATCTTTGAATCGAATCTCAATCCGCTGACATCATTTATTATATCTGCACCTGCCTGAACAGCACATTCCGCAACCTTTGATTTATATGTATCAATAGATATCCAGGCATCAGTCCTGTTTCTCAATTCCTCTATTATTGGTATTACTCTTCTTAATTCTTCGTTTTCGTCTACTCTGTCTGAAAATGGTCTTGTGGATTCACCCCCGACATCAATAATATCTGCACCATTTTCGAGCATATAAACTGCTGTTTTTACAACCTCATCAACCGAGTCATAAAGACCGCCATCCGAAAATGAATCAGGAGTGAAATTAATAATACCCATTATAAGAGTATTTTCACCAATATATAACTCTTTTTCTTTACTTTTAATCTTCACGATATCAGTATTTTTATTGATATAAAAAAGCCGGCTGCAACTAAAGCCGGCATTTAAAAATCCAATTCACTTATATAATAATGACAACTAAATATTATCTGAATCCTTTTATTCCTAATTCTTTTTTACATCACTATTATTAAGATCATCTAAATTGTTTTTCTGCTTATTTGCTTTAGTCTTGCTTGTTTGAGTTTTATCAGCCTTCTTTAAGTCCGATTCTTGCGGTTTCTTTTTTGGTTTATTCGAAGTCTTTTTACCTTTTTCATCATCGGATATTTTTTGCTTATAACGCCTTTTTTGACTCTTAATTTTTTTGCCGTTTACTATATCCTCGATCTGTTTACTGTCCAATATCTCATATTTAAGCAGTGCTTCAGACAGCTTGTGAAGCGTATTAATATTTTCCTTCAGCAGTTTATCTGTCTGTTTTTCCGCATCTATCACTATTTTTTTTATCTCTTCATCGATTATCTGGGCGGTTTTCTCACTGAAGTTCCTCTGGGTTGCGAAATCCCGGCCAAGGAATATCTCTTCATCCTTTTTGCCGAAAGTAAGAGGTCCCACTTCTTCGCTCATACCCCATTCACAAACCATTTTCCGCGCTAAATTTGTTGCCTGTTCCAGATCATTTCCTGCACCCGTACTTAGTGTGTTAAAAACTATCTTTTCAGCACACCTGCCGCCCATCATTTTTATTAATATTGACTCGCAATATGTTTTTGAATAGGTATGACGTTCATCAATGGGAAGAGATGTCGTAACACCAAGAGCCCGTCCTCTTGGTATGATCGTTACTTTATGTATTGGATCACTTCCCGGAGTCAAAATTGAAGCAAGCACATGCCCTGCTTCATGGTAAGCAGTATTCTTTTTCTCATCTTCACTGATGATAAGGGTTTTTCTTTCTATTCCCATCATCACTTTATCTTTCGCCTGCTCAAAATCATCCATATCCACTTTTTCTTTATTATCTCTTGCCGCAAGAAGAGCAGCTTCATTTACTATATTGGCAATATCAGCACCGGCAAGACCGGGAGTCCCTTTTGCAAGTATCTCCAGATCTACACTGGCATCGAGGGGGATATCTTTAGAGTGAACTCTGAATATTCCCTCTCTGCCCCTTACATCCGGTCTGTCAACAACTATCTGCCTGTCAAACCTTCCGGGCCTGAGAAGTGCATTATCTAAAACATCAGGCCTGTTTGTAGCTGCAAGCAGAATTACACCTTCATTATGTTCAAAACCATCCATTTCGACAAGAAGCTGGTTCAGGGTCTGTTCCCGCTCATCATGTCCGCCGCCCAAACCCGCACCACGTGTCCTTCCGACTGCATCAATTTCATCGATGAATATTATACATGGAGAATTTTTTTTTGCCTGTTCAAACAGATCCCTGACACGGGAAGCGCCGACTCCAACGAACATCTCGACAAAATCCGCACCGCTTATACTGAAAAACGGCACTTCAGCTTCACCGGCTACTGCTCTTGCCAGAAGGGTTTTTCCGGTTCCGGGAGGTCCTATCAGTAAAGCTCCCTTTGGGATCTTTCCGCCGAGTTTCTGAAATTTACCGGGTGATTGTAAGAATTCAATGATCTCCTGAAGTTCAACTTTTGCTTCATCTGTACCTGCAACATCTTTAAACGTGATCTTTGGTTTGTTTTCTATCAGCAATTTTGCTTTACTTTTTCCAAAAGAGAATATCCCTCTTGAACCGCCACCCGACTGCATCCTCCTGAGAAAGTATATCCAGACACCGAATATCAATACCCATGGAAATATGGTAATGAACATGGACGACCAGGCGAATTCCGGTTTGCGAAAAGTATAGTTTATATTTTGAGCTCTCCATTCATCTTCCATTTCCTTGTAAAAGTCGGGTAATATCACAGAAAAACGTGTGACCTTGACCGGATTACCATTTAGTATAATATCCTCTTCAGCAAATAAAACACCGCGAAATACATTATCAACTATCTCTGCCGATGCTATTTTACCCTCTTCCAGAAATTTCAGATAATGCTCTTTATAATCAACCTCATACTCACCGACTTCCTTCAAAGACTCAAGCATATTGTATATAAAAAACATGATCAGAAAAAACATCGCCCATACAAATATTGTCCGTCCGCCTTTTCTCCATTGCTGATCAGAATTTTTGTTTTGATAATTCTTTTTCTGACGGTTATCGTCACCATTTGATTTTTTCCGAAATTTAATGCCGCCTTTTTGCTTTTTTGGTAATTTTCTATCCATTAATAATATCTCTCACTTAAAATACAGTATCACTTTTTTGGAGTGATCTTTAATCCTAAAATTTCTTTAGTATTATTAGTAATTCTCACTCTTTCATTAATTCTCAGTCCGCATATACAGACAATCTTCTCTTCATCACATATAATGGGGATAGTTCTTTTTAACGGTTCAGGAATTTTTTGATCTATAAAAAAATCACTTAATTTGCGATTGTTTCTCATCCCCAGAGGCTGAAAAAAATCACCTTTTTTCCAGGTTCTCAATATTAAGGGTTCTTTTACTTTATTCTTATCAATTACTTCATCATACTTTTTCTTAAACCTGCTGATGCTCTCTTCTAATGACATTTCATCTAATATTTTCAAAGAATTTAATTCCAGATCAATACCTATTTCAGGAAAATGAAATTTTTCATCTATTCTAAGATCAAATCTAAATTCATTTCTGCCTGTCCTTAACAATACCAACTCAGAACCATCTATATATACTGAAAATTCGGTAGAAAGGTTCAAGTGCTTTTTCTTGCCGTCATTATTAACAAAATCAACAACTTTTTTTGAGAATAGTTCTATTTCTTTATATTCTGTCGCTCCGATATTCTCAAAACATTTGAAAATAATATTTTGTTGTAGTAAGGTAAAGTAAACTTTGAAAGATGAAATATCAAGAATAATTTTGTCTTTTTCCTTGCTAATAAGTACACTGTCAAACGCAGATTTAGTATAAAGACTGATCGTATGATTAACTTCATCAAACATTTTTCCATGATCGTATAATATTTTGTCCAGATTTGTATCCAGTTTGTTCTTTAAATAAGGTAATATATCAAGCCTGATCAAATTTCTAACGTATACTTTCTTTTTATTTGATGAATCCTCAAAGTACTCAATCTTATTGTTCTCAGCAAAGTTTTCAAGCTGTTCTTTCTTCGCCCATAATAATGGACGGATAATATTTCCCCTTTTTACTGGTATTCCTTTTAATCCGTTCAGATTACATCCCTGCAGTAACCGCATTAATACAGTCTCAACCTGGTCATCATATTGATGAGCAGTGGCTATAATATCTCCTTTGTGCTTTTTTACGACATTATTCAGAAATTCATACCTGAGAGTTCGTGCGCTTTCCTGTATAGATGATCTGTTTCTCACAGAAGTTTCAATTACATTCCCTGTTCCTATCTCAAGTTGACATTTATATCTGTCCGCAGTTCTTTTAATAAACTCTTCTTCCTTAATCGATTCCTGGTCACGCAGACCATGATTGAAATAAGCCGCGATCAATTGTATATCAAGTTCATGGCAAAATTTATCGAAAAGATAAACCAGTACAGACGAGTCTATTCCTCCTGAGTATGCTGCAATTATTTTGTCACCGGATTTTATTAATTGATTTTTGT
>JBHPLC010000220.1:0-2140 GCA_042564455.1 Candidatus Zhuqueibacterota bacterium
CAATGACAGCATCTTCAGCAATATCGTAATACTCTATAATTTTGTATTTAAAATCGTTGATAAGGCAGAAGATAAAAGTCTAAAAGCTTTTCTGAATTATCTGGATTTCTTCATTGCGGCTAATGGTGTCCCGGGAAAATCCGAAGAGTCTGAACCGGATCCGGGATATATAAATTTTCTCACAGTACATGCTTCAAAAGGATTGGAATTTCACACAGTTTACCTGATCGGTCTGACCGGGAGACGGTTTCCAACAGCCTTCCGGAAATCAAAAGTGACACTGCCGGATGATCTTCTTAATATGGATACGCCGAAAGTCGATAAGAGAGATATTCACATTAGCGAGGAAAGGCGCCTGTTTTATGTAGCATTAACCAGGGCAGAAAATAGATTGATCTTATCAGCGATAGATAAAAAAGGATCGAGAATGTCCGGTTTTGTATCGGAGATATGTAATAATGAAATTTCTGTTCCGATTTTAAATATTACAAGAAATCCGGATGAAATTACCGGTGAAGATCAAATAAATTCAAAAACATAACTTAAACAGGATATTTATCTGATATGAAAAACCATAATGAAAAAGACATTTCTCTTGTGCTTAGCTTTACTCAGATAGAAACATATCAAAGATGTCCTCTTTTATACAAATTCAGGTACATCTTTAAAGTGCGAGCTCCTTTGTCTTCAGCCCCTACCTTTGGTCAGATTATTCACAGAACTCTTCATCAATTTTACGGTATGATCGCTGAAAAAAAGGAAATATCAAAAAAGATACTTCTGGATATATTCGAAAAATTCTGGGTATCCGGAGGATTTGAGGATGAATTACAGGAAAGATCATTTAAACTGAAAGGCCAAAAACAACTTTCAGAATATTTTGATCTGAACGAATCATCATTTAAGCCTGCCCTGTTTTTGGAAAAAGATTTCTATTTTACAATTGACAACATTGCAATAACCGGAAGGTTTGACCGCATCGACAGCTGCGGCGCTGACAGGATAGAGATAATTGATTATAAGACAGGTAAGGAAAAACCGCAGCGGGATGCCGACAAGAGTATTCAGATGTCAATATATGCAGCCGCAGCAAAAGAGTTTGTGCCGAATAAAGAGATCGACTCTCTTACATTTTATTATCTTGAGACAAATAAAGCTGTCAAAACCAGCAGAACAAATGAAGAGATTGAAGATACTTTAGCAGCCATTAAAGAGACAGCAGAAAATATTAACGCCCGAAATTTTGATCCTCAGGAAGGACATCATTGTAACTGGTGTGCGTATCAGTGGATCTGCCCGGCAAAACAATTGCAATGATAAATTTTAATCTTTACTAATACTGCTGCATATCAATTTCATCAAAAGAATCAAATATCCTGACATAATTCTCATATCGTGATTTTGCGATCTTTCCTGATTCAAACGCATCCTTAACTCCGCAAACAGGTTCATGTATATGAAAACATGGATTAAATCTGCACGTACCCGAATATTTTCTGAATTCTCTGTAGAGTTCTGCAATATCTTCTTTGGTCAAACCCCATAATCCGAAATTTCTGAATCCCGGAGTATCTGCAATAACTGCACCAAAATCATAGAAGACAGCCGAGACATAAGATGTGGTGTGTTTACCTTTTTCATTGTGTCCGCTTACTTTTTGTACTTTCAGATCCAGACCGGGCTGAAGGCTGTTCAATATAGAAGATTTTCCTACACCAGACTGACCGATAAAAACAGAAAAAGCTCCTATTAATTTCTTTTTGAGGTCTTCTATACCATCACCTGTTACTGTACTTGTTTGTATAATATTGTATCTGAGGTTTTTATAACATTCGACTTCTTCTAAATTTTCTCCCTCGCCGAGCAGGTCGGTCTTATTTATACAGATCGTACATTTTAAATCCTGCCTTTCCGCAACAAGCAGCATCCTGTCAATAAGTCCTGTTTTCAGTCTTGGTTCTTTGGCAGAGACAATTGCCACAAGGCGGTCAACATTTGCAGCAATGATTTTCTCTTTGATAGTCCCGATTCTCGTTGGTCTTGAAATTGCATTTTTTCTCGGCAGCAGCTCTTCTATAACTCCACTATCATCATTTATCAATTCTATTCTTACTTTATCTCCGACCGCTATCGGATTATA
>JBHPLC010000221.1:0-2140 GCA_042564455.1 Candidatus Zhuqueibacterota bacterium
CGCTTAAGGAGGCCAGTAATGATAGGGGATTACAGAAAGCATGTTAGCGTTTTTTGTATATTAATTCTTGTCTTATCAATCGGTACAGCTCAGGCGCAGTTCACATCATTTGAAGCTGTAATATCAAATTTTGATGCAGAAGTTTCCCAGGGAGTTGCCAACGACTCCTCCGGATGCGTGATGCTGGCAGTTTTTATCGGTGATGAGGTCATCTGGTCGAAAGGATACGGTTGGGCTGACATTGAAAACCAGGTCCCGGCAACTGCAGAGACTATCGGTAGAATAGGATCTATCTCCAAATCTTTCACGGCGGTTGCCATGATGCAGCTTGTGGACCGGGGGATCTTTGCACTCGATGATCCAGTTGAGAACTACTTCCCCGAGTTAAAGAATCTCAAAGATCCACCGCAGGGAATGAAACCGGTAACTTTCAGGATGCTGGCAAGCCATACAGCAGGCCTGATCAGAGAACCGGATTTGAGTGGCGCTGCATCAGGATCAATATATTACTGGGAAGAAAAGATACTCGAGTCGATCCCGAATACTTCGTTTAAAACCACTCCGCTTACGGAGTATTTTTATTCAAATATCGGATTTGGAATGCTCGGATTAGCCATATCAAGACCAGTAAAGACAGGATTCATGGAGCTTGTCACGGAAAATATCTTTAAACCGCTGGGGATGACAAGCAGCACATTTATAATAAACACTCCAGACATGATCGAAAGACTTTCGGTAGGATATAGGAAAAGGGGGGGAGAAGTAAGTGCCGCCGCCGCCACACGTGAACATTTCGGAAGAGGATACAAAGTCCCTAACGGGGGCATATATTCAACTGTTGCCGACCTGGCAAAATTCGCTGCTGCTATGATGGGTGAGACAAAAGCTCAAATACTGCTGGAGGACAGCCGGCTGGAAATGATGACACCACAGCCTCCTGCCGGAGGATACGGATTGGGTTTCACTATCAGCGACCGGAACGGGATCAAAACGGTCGGTCACGGTGGTTCAGTTGCAGGATATAATGCCAGTCTAATATTTGATCCGGTATCCAAAATAGGTGTATCCATGCTCCGGACAACCGCTTATAATCCAAGAACAAGCAGATTTATTATTGACCTGATAAATGCTAAACGAAATTAATTATATAATAAATTACAAAGCAGGGATTCTTTTAGCGACAAATCAGGTTTAAATATTATTGGTCAGTAAATAGAAAGAATCAGGAGTAAAATTTGCAGAAATATAAAAACGATCTTTTTCTTAAAGCTTGCAGAAGAGAACCGGTTGAACGGACTCCCGTATGGATCATGCGTCAGGCAGGAAGATATCTACCCGAGTACAGGGCTATACGGGAGAAAGTGGATTTTTTGACCCTCTGCCGGACACCCGACCTTGCTGCTGAAGTAACCATACAGCCAGTGGATATAATAGGTGTTGATGCGGCAATAATCTTCTCAGATATTCTTGTTATCCCTGAAGCAATGGGAATGAAACTGCAGATAGAAGAAGGCACAGGTCCGGTCTTTGAAGATCCTGTTCGAAATGAAAAGGATGCCGGAAATTTGTTGAAAATAGATCCGAATGATCAGCTCGGATATGTAATGAATGCCCTGAGAGTTACGAAGACCGAACTCAACGGAAGAGTACCGTTGATCGGTTTCAGCGGTTCTCCCTGGACATTGTTTACTTATATGGTTGAAGGAAAAGGGTCGAAGAATTTTGAAAACGCAAAGAGTATGATATTCAATAAACCTGATCTGGCTCACAAAGTACTCGGAAAACTTTCGGATGCAATTTCCGATTACCTGAATGCCCAGATCGAGGCGGGAGCTGATGTCGTGCAGATATTTGATACATGGGGCGGTATACTTTCACCCGGTCATTTTCGTGAGTTTTCACTGCAGTATGTTCAGAAAATTATCGCCGGCCTTAAATATGATGATGTCCCTGTAATATTTTTTCCTAAAGATGTGCATCATTGTTACCCTGATCTTGCAAACTCGGGTGCGGATGTTATCGGGCTCGACTGGACGGTCGAAATAGGGAAAGTAAGAGAAATAACCGGTGATAAGGTTTCCTTACAGGGCAACATGGACCCTACGGTTCTTTTTGCGGATGAGGAAGTAATCAAAACAGA
>JBHPLC010000222.1:0-2123 GCA_042564455.1 Candidatus Zhuqueibacterota bacterium
TCTCGCCGGAGCCGTCCAAAAGTTTTGACCAGATAGTCAGTCACGCAGCAAGGTACAGAAACCGTACACGCGGCAGGTTCACTGTTCCGATGGTATTGAGAATGCCCTACGGCGCAGGGATCAATGCCCCGGAGCATCACTCCGAAAGTATCGAGGCATTATATACGCATATTCCCGGATTAAAAGTCGTGGTACCGTCAACACCGGCGGATGCAAAAGGTCTTTTGATATCGGCCATACGTGACAGCGATCCGGTAGTTTATATTGAACCGAAAAAGATATACCGTTCGGTCAAGGGAGAGATCCCTGAAGGTGATCACACTGTCCCGATCGGTAAAGCAAGGACAGTCCGGGAAGGTACCGACCTGACCATCGTATCATGGGGAGCGATGGTTCCGGTAAGCGAGCAGGCGGCAAAACAGCTGGAATCAGAGAATGTAAGTGCCGAACTGATCGACCTTCGGACACTTGCACCGTTCGATCTCGATGCAGTACTGACCTCTGTAAAAAAAACCGGAAGGCTTGTAGTAGTGCACGAAGCAGCACGAACAGGCGGCCTCGGGGCTGACCTGAGTTCCCTGGTCTCGGAACGGCTGTTCGAGTATCTCCTTGCACCGGTAAAACGTGTCACGGGTTTTGACGTGACACCGCCCTATGCAAAACTTGAGAAATATACCCTGCCCACGGCAAAAAGAGTACTGCGGGGAATTAAGGAAACACTAAATTTTTAAATATGACGGATTTATGAAATGATCTTTGAATTCAGATTAGCAGATATCGGGGAAGGACTGGCAGAGTCCGAAATTGTCAAATACCTGGTCAAAGAGGGGGACACGGTAAAAGTTGACCAGCCGGTCGTCAAGATCGAAAATGACAAGGCGTTGACCGAACTGCCCTCTCCTGTCAATGGGAAAATAGTCAAACTGACTTACAGCGAAGGGGACATGGCAGCGACAGGATCTGTGATAATGACCATCGAAACAGAGGAAGTTCCGGCAGAGATCGGGCACGGACACGAACAGGCAGATGAAAAACCGGCTCAGGAGGAAGTAAAAACTGCTGCTTCCGATGAAGTCAAAGTAGCGGAATTTGCTCATGAACCTGTCACTGCTGAAGTAGAAATACCTGTTCCGCAAAAGGTAAAAACCGGGAACGGGGAGCGCGTTAAAGCCGCTCCGCACACACGCAAACTCGCTCGTGAACTCGGGATCGATATCGAAACCGTGACTGGCTCCGGTAAAGGCGGCAGGATAACAGATGACGACGTCAGAAACTCTCAAAAAGCGCCCTCTTCTGCTCAATCAGTTACAGGAACTTTCGATCGTACACCCGAAGTCGTACCGTTCAGGGGGATTCGCAGACGGACGGCGGAAAAAATGGTGCAGTCGTGGCAGACCATACCGCATGTTTCCCATACGGATGAAGCCGATATCACCGATATTGCTTCACATCTGGAAAAGATCGCTGCTTATCCGGAATTTAAGGTCAACAAGATCACACTTCTGTCATTCATGGTCAGGATCGTGACTAATTCGCTTAAGGAATTCCCGTATTTCAACAGCTTCCTCGACGAAAAGAATGAACAGATACACCTGCTGAAAAATTACAATATCGGTTTTGCTGTCGATACCGAATCGGGCCTGATGGTCCCGGTTTTAAAAAACGCAGACGTTTATTCGGTTCTTGATATTTCAGACCGGCTGCGAAACCTTGCCGATAAGGCGCGCGACAGGAGCATCAAACCGGAGGAACTTCAGGGCGGAACCTTCACTATCACGAATGTCGGAGCTATCGGCGGTCAAATGGCAACACCGATAATACTTCATCCGCAGGTGGCGATCCTCGGGATGCTCAGGGCAAAAATGAAACCCGTGGTGTTTAAAGGTGATATCAAACCGCGGCTGATGCTTCCGCTGGTGATAACATTCGACCACAGGCTGATCGACGGTGTAGCGGCGGCTAAGTTTCTGGATCATGTTATAAAACAGCTCGAAGATCCGCTGAGACTGATCATGGAATTAAAATAGAACGTAAAAATAAGAAGATTATATGTTTAACTAAATAATACTTATTAAATAAAGCAGGCAAATGCTTGCTGTGGAGATTAGAAAAATGGTAGTAGG
>JBHPLC010000223.1:0-2121 GCA_042564455.1 Candidatus Zhuqueibacterota bacterium
CAGAACAGGTCGATACTGAACAAACCGCAGAGGAACAGGCACGGTCGCAGCGCCCGCCCCAGCCCGGTGTGATATCAAGCATCAGCTGGAGCGAGGATGGTTCAATCCTCGAATATGTGAACATGGGCAGAAACTACAAATGTGACCTCAATACTCTCGAGATCACTGACCTGGGAGAGGTTGAACCCGTAGAGCAGACCGGTCAGAGAGGAAGAGGCGGCCAGGGACAGAGACAGGGACAGGGCAGAGGACAAACAGGTCAGACCGAGGGCAGGCAGATACCCCGGCCAAGCAGGGGACACCAGTTCATGACCGAACAGTCGCCCGACGGACAGTGGTATGCAGTCTGTAAAGACTACAACGTCTGGCTGGAAAATGATAATACCGGTCAGAAAATTCAGGTCACTACCGGGGGGAATATTAAATACCGCTACGGAACTGCAAACTGGACATACGGTGAGGAGCTCGGTGTTCGTAACGGTATGTGGTGGACACCCGATTCCAAAAAGCTCATCTATTATGTTTTCAGCGAAGAACATGTACAGGATTTTTATCTCATCGGCGGATTGACAGAGACTTATACAAGAGTAATGTCTGAGGGATACATAAAAGCAGGATACCCCAATCCGATAGTCTCTCTCGAGATCTATGACCTGCAGACAAGAAGAAAGATACCCGTAAATGTAGGTCAGGAAAATCGTGACCAGTATATTTACAGTATGCGGCTGACCCCGGACGGATCAAGACTGCTTTTCAACCGTATCGACCGGTATCATCACGATCTCGATGTGCTCTCACTGAATTACAATACCGGTAGATTCAGTACGGTCGTAAGTGAACATCAGGATACATGGCAGACCAACTCGCCCCGTATGACATATCTTGATGACGGTCAGCGTTTTATCTGGCCCACCGAAAAGACCATGTGGCAGCATTACGAACTGCGCGATCTAAGCGGTAATTTGATCAATACTATTACTGCCGGTGAATTCCCTGACCTGGGTACTGTAAAAATTGACGAAGAAAATAACCTGATGTATTACAGGGCTGCAAGTGACGTTCATCCGCTCTGCGAACAGCTTCATAAGGTCAATCTCGACGGTACAGGGCAAAAAAGACTTACCCAGGGATCGATGAATTTCGGTTCTTTTAACATATCACCCGACAACAAGTTCTTTACCACAGCCTATCAGAATGTCGAGACACCCCCGTCAACTCCTGAAAGTCCTTGCCGAGGGCCCGAAACCGGAGAAGAACCGTTCGGAGCTTTTTACTTTCAAAGCGATTGATGGCACTACCGATCTTTACGGAGTGCTTCACAAACCTGAAGATTTTAATCCGAACAAAAAATATCCGCTTATAATCAGCGTTTACGGCGGGCCTGCATCCCGTGCGGTCAGGAATACCTACCAGAATGGAAGCAATACCTACAACGACCTTGGATTTCTGGTAGCTCAGATCGATAACCGGGGTACTTCCGGTCGCGGGAAAGCATTTATGGCGGCCGACTACAAAAAACTGGGTACAGTAGATATTCAGGACCAGGCTGACGGCGCAAGATTCCTCGCAAAAGACCGTTCATATGTTGATGAAAGAAGGATCGGTATCGTTGGTCATTCCTACGGCGGATATATGGCAGCCATGGGCGCTGTTAGACACTCAGATATTTTCGCTGCTGCTGTTGACCGTGCCGGACCGACTCACTGGAAGAACTACGACAGTATCTATACCGAACGATACATGAGCACCCCTCAGGATAATCCCGATGGTTACGAGAGCGGTTCAGTATTCCCATACATTGAGCAGATGGACTGCAAACTGCTGATAATGCACGGTATGGTTGACGACAATGTACATCCGACAAATGCATGGCAGTTCATACAGGCTCTCGATGAAGCAGGTAAAAAATACGAAAGCCGGTTCTTTCCCAATAGCGGGCACGGTTTCGCCGGAAGAGATACCGAGCAGGAATTCTTTGTGCGTTATCTGATAGAAGAATTTGAAAAATAATGATATAATTAATATTGATTTATATAAAAGAACGGTACTCCTTAAATCGAAGTACCGTTCTTTATTTATAAACTTCCGCAGTCTCTTATATTATTACTCGTACCTGATCGT
>JBHPLC010000224.1:0-2100 GCA_042564455.1 Candidatus Zhuqueibacterota bacterium
CTTGGTTTAAACGGGTCAAAGAAGGATTTACAAAAAGTGCAAAGAAGGATATACCTGAAGGATTATGGATAAAATGTGAGGGATGTAACGATATCCTTTATAAGCCCGAGATAGAAAAAAATATGGGAGTATGCTCAAAATGTCAGTATCACTTTAAGATTTCCAGTCATGAATATATGAAGCTGCTGCTGGATGAGGGCAGCTTTGAGGAAATGGATGCTGATTTAAAAGCAGATGATCCGTTAAAATTCAAAGACACAAAAAAATATACGGACCGCCTTAAAGCAGCTCAAAAGAAGACGAATCTTAATGAAGCCATTCTAACCGGTTATGGAAGGATAGAAAACAGGCCTGTTGTTATTGGTGTGATGAATTTTGCCTTTATCGGAGGCAGTATGGGTTCTGTAGTCGGAGAAAAAGTTAAAAGAGCAATAGACTGTTCTTTTGAGACAGGTTTTCCATTGATAATTGTTTCGGCTACCGGTGGCGCAAGGATGATGGAAGGAATTCTCTCACTGATGCAGATGGCAAAAACAAGCGCAAGACTGGCAAAATTGAATCAGAATAAAGGATTATATATTTCCATACTTACTAATCCTACTACTGCCGGTGTTATGGCAAGTTATGCAATGCTGGGTGATATAATAATTGCCGAGCCCGATGCTTTAATAGGATTTGCAGGTCCGAGAGTTATAAAAGGAACGATCGGTGAAGATCTGCCGGAGGGATTCCAGAAATCTGATTTTGTGAAGGAGCATGGCTTCGTCGATATGGTAGTTAACAGACATAAACTTCGTGAAAGACTAACAGAAATTTTCAACTTTTTTTATGATGAAAAACAGCAAGAAACACCCCCGGATTTTACTAACTAATGACGATGGAATTCAAGCAGAAGGCCTGAAGGCCTTATATGATATAGTTTCAGATCTTGGTGAATGTAAAATTGTAGCTCCAATAGGCCAGTGCAGTGCGAGCGGGCACGGTATAACTATTCATAAACCGATACGTGTTTTTGAAAGTAATCATGGTTACCAGGGATTCGGATGGGCGCTTAACGGTACTCCGGCAGATTGTGTGAAATTTGCCGTTAAGAAAATATATGGAGGGCTGCCGGATCTGATTATATCGGGAATAAACCAGGGTTCCAATACAGCAATAAATGCTATTTATTCAGGGACTGTGGCAGGCGCCGCTGAGGGTGGAATAATGAATATACCCTCGTTTGCCATTTCATTAACATCTTATGAATTTTCTGATTTTTCAGTATGTACTCATTATGCGAGAATTTTGGCAAAGAAGATACTGAAAGAAGGGCTGCCCGATTATACATTCCTGAATGTAAATGTTCCGCCTCTGACCATGGATAAAATAAAGGGGGTCAAAATAACTCATATGGGAAAAACCCGTTATGAAGAGATCTTTGATGAAAGAGTTGATCCGGCAAAAAATAAATATTACTGGTTAAGAGGTGAGAGAGTTATTTTAGAAAGATCAGATGATTCTGATGAAATAGCCGTTGAAAATGAATTTGTTGCAATAACACCGCTCAGGTGCGACCTTACGAATTATGATGCAATTGACGGTCTTAAAAAATGGAATATTTCCCGGAATAAATAATTTGCTAAACAGTACATTAATTAATTAAGCCTTTTGGAATTCACAATGCATGAAAACATTCTAATACTTGATTTCGGTTCGCAGTATACTCAATTGATCGCAAGAAGGATACGTGAACAGAGCGTATTTTGCGAGATTTTTCCTTTCAATGAATCACTCGACAAAATAAAGGAAATTGATCCGGACGGTATAGTCCTCTCCGGAGGTCCAATGAGTATATATGAAGATGGCGCTCCCCAGATAAGTAAGGAAGTCCTGGAATTAGGAGTTCCTGTTTTAGGGATATGTTACGGTTTATGTGTTCTGGCAAAACATAATGATGGAGTTGTTGCCCAATCGGATAAAAGAGAATATGGCAGGGCGGAACTGGAAATTCTGGATGACAGTGATCTTTTTGCCGGGATAAAAAATAATTCTCAGGTCTGGATGAGCCACGCAGACAGATTAGATACGATCCCTGAAGGATTTGAGGTGATCGGACAA
>JBHPLC010000225.1:0-2094 GCA_042564455.1 Candidatus Zhuqueibacterota bacterium
TTTTTCCCCGTTTTGTCACTTCAGGATTGTTGTCCAATATCATCAGTCTGTTGTAGTTTCCCACATTAAATCCGACCGCATAAACCAGTTTTGTAACACGCTCCATTTTATCCATGTCGCATTTTTCAACTGTATCTGTCGGCCTGTGAAGATCTTCATGAACATCGCTGAAGAAAAATGTCGTGGGTATGCCCACCTGATGGTAAGCCTGGTGATCGCTCTGTGTAAAATAGTTATTCCCCCGTTCGGGATATTTTTCCCTGTCATAGTTAAACCTGTTGCTTAAAATTATAAGATCGATCTTATTTGCTGTATCAATAATGATCTTATCGAGGTCGGAACTGAGAAAATGTGTGCCTATCACACAGATACTGTCCGGTTCATTACGGGAGATCATATCCATCTGCAGCTGAGCGCTGATACTCTCAAGCGGTATATGAGAATTCTCAACGTAATACCTTGCACCCCGCAGACCTTTTTCTTCACCGGTATGCCACACCATTACCACAGACCGTTTCGGACGTTCAACGGAAAATGCCTGGGCAATCTCGAGCATAGCGACAGTGCCGGAACCGTCGTCATCTGCACCGTTATTAATCTGGTCTCCCCGTGCTCCGGTATGATCATAATGCGATCCGAATAATACATATTCATTCTTTAATACAGGATCGGTACCCTCAAGAACTGCTACAACATTCTGTGTATGGTCTTCTCTTGTAGCCATCTCTACTGTAAGTTCAAGGCGTCTGCCTACACGTTCACTTGGTGTTAATTTGTTACCTGAGCTGATAAATTCAAACATGTCGTTTAACCGTTCCTGCGTTATCCCGAGAAGTACTGCGGCAGCATTATGACGGATCTCAGCTTCAATGAACGGTGCAGCATCTGTTTGCTGTGGAGGAGCAGTTCTTGTACGAGCAGTAGTCGCCGGCCAAACTAAACGTTCGGTATTCCTGAATAATTCTCCGGTTTCTACTGCCTGTTGTTCACGGTCTGGAGAAACAACTGTAATTACGGTAACGGCGCCGAGTTCCCGGGCTCCGGTCACAGCAGGATCACCTCTGCCTCTTCTCATTGCCATCATTCCCCCTCTTCCTCCACTTTCCTGCTCTGGCTGAAGAAAGACGACTACTTTACCGGCAGGATCAATATCACCATAATCATCCCAATTAAATTCAGGTGTTTTTGCTCCAACTAATATTATGTCACCTGAAATCTCACCGGCTTCACTGAAACTTCCTCCAAAGTCCTGCAGAAAAGAGAGTTCTTCGGTTTCTCCGTATGCAATGATCCGGATTTTTGTTCCCTGTTCTGATACTGACACGTATTCAAGAGGGATAATTTGCAGAAAGTTTCCGTCAGGCTGATATGAGATCATTTCTCTGCAATATTAAATATTGTTTTATCGGGATGCTGGTATTTTTATTGGTTGTTACGGATCTTTATGCGCAGGAAGATCAGCGGTCGGCACAAACCTTAAGAGTTATGACATACAATATCTTTCACGGTGAAACGATGAACCGTGATTTCAATATTCAGCTGATAGCAGATGTCATTAATGCTGCCTCACCGGATATCGTAGCTCTTCAGGAGGTAGATTTTAAGACCGGACGTGTAAAGGGAATTGATCTGGTAATGGAACTTGGAAAACTTACCGGTATGGTTCCTTTATTCGGTAAGGCCATGCCCTATGACGGAGGCGAATACGGTGAAGGAATATTATCGAAATATTCATTTATTCGGACAAAAGTCCATCCTTTACCATTTTCACCCGGACACGAACCGAGATGCGCTCTGGAAGTCGTTATCGATCTGCCGTCAGGAGTTGAGATATCATTTATCGGGACACATCTTGATCACACAAGGGATGAGACGGACAGGTTAGCTCAGGCTGAAAAACTGAATGAACTTTTCTCTGATTATACCACGCCGGCGATACTTGCTGGAGATCTGAATGCTCTGCCGGAAAGTGCGCCGATGAATATTCTTTACAAGGTGTGGCAGGATGCTTCAGTTAATTTTGAGCAGCCGACTATTCCCTCATCGGATCCACAGAGAAGGATCGATTATGTTCTTTTTCATCCTGCCGAAAGG
>JBHPLC010000226.1:0-2084 GCA_042564455.1 Candidatus Zhuqueibacterota bacterium
TCAGGCCATCCGGACTGTTAGTGATACCGTCAAAATCAGATCCGAGACCAGCGTGATCCGCACCAACAAGTTTTACAACATAATCTATATGTTCAATAAGTTTTTCAAAAGGCGGAGATTCAACAGGAGTCGGATCCTCATATCTCAAATAATTCATTCTTGCCGTTTCGTCAAGGTCTGCATTCGCAGCCGGTGCTGCTGCAGGATTATTCTGCCTGTATATATCATATCTTTCATTATAGCTCTCATCAAGAAACCCGGAATAAAAATTGACACATACAACACCTCCGATATCTGCAATAGCTTTTATCATGTCATCAGTTAAATTTCTGGGCACATTACATAATGATCTTACTGCGGAATGTGATGCTATAACAGGTTTGGTTGTAATATTCATAATATCATAGAATGCCTCATCTGATACATGGCTAATATCTATTATCATCCCGATCCTGTTCATTTCACGGATGATCTCTTCTCCGAGTTCGTTGATGCCGTTCCATTTCGGATCGTCACCCGATGAATCGCACCAATTGTTGGTATTTGAGTGGGTAAGAGTCATATAGCGAACGCCGAGTTTGTGGAAAGATCTTAACAAACCGGGATCATCCTCAATGGCATGCCCGCCTTCAATTCCTATCAGGGCGGCTATTTTTCCATTTTTAGTGATATTTTCAACATCCGAGGCATTAAGAGCCAATTGGAGGGAACTTTCATTCTTTTTAATTTCATTATAGAACGAATCCAACAATTGCAGAGTTCTTACAGCAGATGCCCTGTTCTCATAAATTGGATCAATCCAGATCGAGAAGAAAACGGCATCCAGACCGCCTTCGATCATTCTCGGAATATCAATATGCCCTTTTTGATTTCTGGTGCCGAGATTATGATCACTTAAATATACTCTTTGAATAGTGTCTGCATGACCGTCGAATACAATTGCATTATTGTGTACCTCTTTCCATTCCGGACCGGATCCGGAGCAGGCTGCTAAAAGGAGCAATATAATTATGGAGTGGAATATCCTCCATTTCGTCAGGTGTGTAATAGTCATTTATTATCTTTTCAGCTTATGCTTGCCTTAATACTTTTATACAGAACGGTCATTGCTTCATCGATAGTATTTTCATCAATATTCAATGCAGGTCTGCATCTAATTGTTTTTTCCCCGCATCCAAGGACTATCATACCCTGGTTAAAAGCATTAGAGACAACTTTATTTCTCAATTCAGGTGTTGGCATGTCAAAAGCACAGAACAGACCTCTGCCTCTGACGTTTGATATAATATCAGTGAATTGATGTCTAAGGTTTGTTATTCCGGCAAGCAGATAAACACCCATTCTGGCGGCGTTTTCTACGAGGTTTTCTTCTTCAATGATTTCCAGATATTTTTCACATCTTACCATATCAACGAGATTACCTCCAAATGTGGAATTTATCCTGCTCGATATCTTGAAAACATTATCCTTGATCTCATCGATCCTTTTTGAAGCCAATACGCCGCATACTTGCGTTTTCTTTCCGAATGCCATTATATCGGGATTGACATCATAATGCTGGTGACACCACATTTTTCCCGTCAATCCCAGACCTGTCTGTACTTCATCAAAAATCAAAAGTATTTCATTGTTGTCACAAATATTCCTTAAAACCTGGAAAAAGTCTTTTCTGAAATGATTGTCACCGCCTTCACCCTGAATAGGTTCAATAATAATAGCCGCGATATCGTCAGGATTGTCACTTATCGCTTTGTCGATAAGTTCGATGCTTTCCTGTTCTTTCTTCTCAATTTCTTTTATTGATTCTTCACTGATCGGAAAGGACAATGCAGGATTAGGTATTCTGGGCCAGTCGAATTTTGGATAATAGTCAGTTTTTGCGGGATCAGTATTTGTCAGGGACATAGTATAACCCGACCTGCCATGAAATGCCTGTTGGAAATGAATTACCTTGAATCCTTTCTCCTGTTTGATATCTTTTTCAAAGTTTTTTCTGACTTTCCAGTCAAATGCAATTTTCAGGCAATTTTCAACTGCCAGTGCACCTCCTGATATCAGAAACAGGTGAGGTAAATAATCCGGGA
>JBHPLC010000227.1:0-2054 GCA_042564455.1 Candidatus Zhuqueibacterota bacterium
ATTAAAATTTCACCACCATGAGACTGCACAATTTTATCAGCAATAAACAGACCCAATCCCGTACCTCCGGCTCCTTTAGATGAAAAGAACAGGCTGAACGCTTTTTCTTTTGTTTCCCTATCCATACCTAATCCATTATCATTTATGTCAAAAAATATTTTTTCGGGAGTACCGGACAATTTTACATTAATTATGTGGTCACATTCCTTTGTATCCATTCTGCACGCGTCAATGGAATTTTCCAGAATATTGACCAATACTGATCTGACAGCCTGTACATCTGCTTCAAACTCTCCTATATCCGGATCAAGATCACATTTCATTTTAACATCTACATTTTGAGCTTTTGTTTCTACTATCTTGCATACGTCATTAAGGAAATCGAAGGCATTTATTGTTTCATATGTTAATTTTCTCTCTTTGGCATAATGGAGAATATTCATAACCATAGATCTGATACGGTCAACATTCCTAACAGCTATTTCCCATCCCTGATCGATCCTTTCCCGGTCGTTTCTTTCAAGGCCGGTATTTACAAGGTAAATTCCACCGTCCAGACCATTTAGTAAACCTTTTATGGTGTGAGAAATAGATCCGATAAGCAAACCTATAGAGGTTAATTTATCCTGCAGTTTTCTGATCTGAGTGATATCTGCACTCATTTCAATTACTTTTTCAATTTCTCCGTCTGAGTTTCTCAACGGTGATGTGCATACAAGGACATTTATCTTTTCATTATCCTGCGAAGTAACGACCTCCTCGTGCGTGAATGTCTCACCGGTTGCAAAAGTCTGCCTGACAACACAAGGCAGGCATTCTTTTGTTCTATGTTTATAAACCTCATAACATTTACTACCGTAAGATGTCCCGAATGCTTCTCGAAAATGCCTGTTTGCGTCAACAATCCTCAGGTCTTTATCCTGAACAGAAATATAGCACGGTACTTCTTCAAAGACAAGCTTGTATCTTTCCTGGCTATCCTTGAACTGATTCTGAAGATTTTTTGTGTCTGTGATATCAGTGGACATTTCCATTACGGCTGTGATCTCACCTTTATCATTATGGATGGGAGTTGTATTTACTATTACCCATACATCTCTGCCGTCAGGAGTTTTGACCATTTCTTCACTTTGATATGGAATTCCTGTCCGGAAAGTTCTTTCAACAGGGCATATCTCACATTTCCCCGGTCTGTGTTTATAAACCTGATAACAATATCGTCCTTCAAAATCTCCAAATGTATCAGTAAATCTACTATTAGCATCGATCACTTTCAGGTCTTTGTCCTGTACAGTTAAAAAACAGGGCATCGAATCAAAGTACTGTTTATAATTGCCGAGCATTAAATCCTCTGGTTTAAGGTTATTTGTGAGGGACCTTTAAGATTTTTCTCATATTAAGCAACAGGGAATCCTCAGATACCGGTTTGTCCATATAACCTTCCGGAGCAGGGAAGGGTCTGTCATAAATAAGGCCTCTAAGTTCCGGGCGTCCTGTGATTATACAGATCGGAACACTTTTCAATCTGTCATCAGATCTGAACGCTTCAAAAACCTCTTTCCCTGATTTACCTGGCATATTAATATCCAGTGTCATTAAGTCAATTTCCTCTTTCTGCGCTATTTCTATTGCTTCGTCACCATTAAAAGCTTTTAAAACCTTTGCTCCGTTATCCTCTAATACAACACTGAGGAATGTAACCATATCAGGTTCGTCATCGGTTACTAATATAGTGAAACCTTCAAGAGGTTTGTCACCTGTAACAGGGACTTCCTCAACCGGGATTTTTTCTTCCACGGCAACCTCCTCGACTGGTGGTGCTACTTTCTTCTCGAGTATAAGGGCATCTGCAACAAGGTTAACCAATTGAATAACCTTCATATCGAGTTTATAATGTTTTATAAGATCTGCCAATCCGTCAACACAATTATGGCAGGAAGTCACAACAAATTTTGCCCCGGTAGCGGTCAGCTGATCGGCTTTTATCTTCGCAGATTTTAATCTTCTCGGTGTATATTCCGACATTGACATTGCGCCGCCGCCGCCGGTACAGC
>JBHPLC010000228.1:0-2047 GCA_042564455.1 Candidatus Zhuqueibacterota bacterium
GTATCTTTGACATTGATGATAAACTGAAACAAATTGAAAAATTGGAGAAAAAGACTGCAGAAGATAATTTTTGGTCAAATCAGGAAGAAGCACAGAAAATATTAAAACAGCTTAGTGATATTAAAGAAACAGTATCGTCATTTTCTAACGTAGAAAAAGAGGTGAGTGATCTTAAAGAATTGTATGAATATGCTGTTTCGGAGAATGATGAAGAATCCTTAGGTGATATAGAAGATGATATTTTAAAGGCAAAAGAGAAAGTAAATGGAATTGAATTGTCAATAATGCTTGATGGCGAGGATGATGATAAAGACTCTATAGTAACGATTCATCCGGGAGCGGGAGGTACCGAATCACAGGATTGGGCGGAGATGCTGATGAGAATGTACCTGAAATGGTTTGAATCCAGAAAATATAAAACAAATGTTCTTGACCAGCAGACTGCCGAAGACGCAGGTATAAAGAGTGTTTCGATAGAAGTAAAAGGGAAATCCGCTTATGGGTACACGAAAGCCGAAGTCGGTGTTCACAGGTTAGTGAGAATTTCACCTTTTGACTCTAATGCAAAACGGCATACTTCATTTGCTTCTGTATTTGTTTATCCGGCAGTAGATGACAATTTTACTGTAGAAATAAATCCGAATGACATTCGTATTGATACATACAGGGCGAGCGGAGCGGGTGGACAGCATGTCAATAAAACTGATTCTGCTATAAGGATAACCCATTTCCCAAGCGGATTAGTTGTAACCTGCCAGAATCAAAGATCTCAGCATAAAAACAAAGAGAACGCATTTAAAATTCTCAGAGCAAGGCTTTATTCTTTGAAAAAGCAGGAAGATATGGCAAGAATGGATGAGCTTGAAAAAAGTAAGACCGATATTGCATGGGGAAATCAGATAAGATCCTATATCCTCCATCCGTACAACATGGTAAAAGATCACAGAACCAATGTTGAGACCGGAAATGTTAATTCTGTTCTCGACGGTAACCTTGACTTGTTCGTAAACTCATATTTATTGCAGAAGAAACATATATAATGAATATACCGGTAAGGAATTCTTTTGCTGAGATCGATCTGAAAGCCTTCAGATGGAATTTCGATCAGATAAAAAAACAGGTTCAGCCTGCAAAGATCGCATCGGTTGTCAAAGCGAATGCTTATGGTCATGGTGATATCAGGATTTCTGAACAGGCGGTCATGTCAGGTACGGAATATTTATGTTTTGAGATTGTACAAAATGGTATAAGAATCAGGAAATCAGGTATTAATGCACCGATTTTGATATTTATACCTCCCGGAAATGATGAAATTGAACCTGCGATTCTGAAAAATCTTGACCTGACGGTCAATTCTTTGAAAACTGCTGAGAATATTTCAGATGCGGCTGCGGCAATAAATAAAACAGCCAAAGTTCATATTTTTATCGATACGGGAATGCATAATATAGGAATAGACTGGAATAGTGCTCCGGAACTTATTCATAAGATAGAAAAACTTCCCAATGTCGAGATAAAAGGATTATGTACACATTTTGCCACATCAGACTGGTCGGACCTGACATTTGCATATGATCAGCTGGAACGGTTTGATAGTGTAATTAAGAAAATTGATCCGGATATTCCTTTTATTCATTGCGCCAGTACCGGGGCTATTCTGCAGATGAAAGAGTCATATTTTAACATGGTCAGACCCGGGATTGGATTGTATGGCTATTATCCGTCGATGATATGTAAAAGAACGCTGCATCTTAAACCTGTTATGTCATTAAGATCGTATGTCTCGCATATCAGTGAATTTGAAAAAGGGGAGGAATTCGGATATTCTTTGACCTATAGAACAGGGAAAAGGACAAAAATAGTTTCTGTTCCTGTAGGCTATGGTGACGGAATAAACAGGCTTTTGTCGAATAACTCGGAAGTCCTGATCGGAGGCAGGAAATATCCTGTGATCGGGAGAGTGGCGATGGACTGGATAATGGTTGATATAGGTCTGGATAATAAGATCATGGAAAATGATGAAGTAGTGCTGCTGGGGAAACAAAAT
>JBHPLC010000229.1:0-2026 GCA_042564455.1 Candidatus Zhuqueibacterota bacterium
CATGTCGCCGAAACCATGTGCTTTTCCGGGGAACATAATAAGATCGAACCGTTTATTCGCTTTTATCAGGGCATTAACAACTCTTATCGTATTTGCCGGATGGACGTTGTTGTCCATTGTACCGTGAGCAAGAAGAAGTTTTCCCTTAAGATTTTCCGCCATTTCAGGATTTGTCTGGATCTTGCTTTCGAATGAGATCTGTTCCTCTGTTTTTTCGTCTTCAGTTTTCACCTTTTTAGTAACTTCCTGAACACCACTGTGTGTTTCTCCCCACCACTTGCTGTAAACAGTGTTGTCATGGTTACCCGAAGATGAGACCGCAACCTTGAAGAATTCATTATATGGCGGCACAAGCATGGCGGCTGTGGACATGAAGCCTCCACCGGAGTGCCCGTAAATACCTACTCTGTCTACATCAATGAACGAATATTTATTGGCGAGCTGTTCTATTCCTGCTTTTTTATCAGCCAGACCGTAATCACGGAAATTCCCTCTGCCGAATCTGTGATAGGCTTTATTCCTTAGCGGGCTTCCTCCCCTGTTTCCCAACTGAACTACAATAAATCCAAGCTGGGCAAGGGTCATGTCCCTGTTTGTCGGTGTAAACGTGGTGGACACACTTTCCGTTTGAGGTCCCGGATAGACATGAGCAATAATGGGATACTTCTTTTCCGGATCAAAATTGAAAGGTTTGAACATAACTCCGTAATTATCGATAACACCGTCTGCCATTTTCACTATGAAAGGTTCAGGGAACTGCCAGCCATATTCCTGAAGTTTCGAAATATCAGTTTTTTCGAGTTCCATGATCATATTCCCCTGATTATCTCTCAGGACAGAGCTCGGAGCCGTATCGACACGTGAGTAAGTATCAACGAAAAAACTTGTTGTGGGGGATATGCTTACGGAATGCTGACCGTCACCGGGACTGAGCATTTTCATTCCTGTCCCGTCAAAATTCACACGGTAAAGGAAACTGAAATAAACATTTACATCCTTCTCCCTGCCTTTGCCTGTAAAATATAATACTCTTCCGGTTGTGTCAATTTTGGTTATCCCATCCGCCCTGAATGCTCCGGCTGTTATTGGATTTTTCAGGTTTCCCATTTTGTCGTAAAGATAAAAGTGCCCCCATCCCGTTCTTTCGGACCACCATATCATTTCATTGCTTTCATGGAGAAGAACCAGATTTTTAGTATCGATGGATACATCCTCAATATATTCGTCAACAAGTATTCTTATCTCCCCTGTTCCGGGATCCAATGCGACCAGATCCTGTTTATCATTGGTTCTGGCACGCCGCTGAAAAAAGAGTTCGTTTGTGGTCTTGCCCCATCTCAAACTCGAAAACGATCCGCCCCCATTGCTGCTAGTAACGCCGGCAGCAATTTTCTGATCTTTCCATCTGTCTATATCGATCTTCTTAAAGTCTTTCACATCTACATTATAAACAAACAATTCATGCTGGGCCACGTTTTCGTCACCGGGCATTTCATATTTATAGGTCCTGAGTGTCGGTCTGGGATCTGCAACTTCATTAATAAGGAACAGCTCCTTGACCTTTCTGCTGTCGCTCCTGGTCGCGTAAAACCATTTTGAATCTTCCGACCAATTGACACGTGCTCTTGTTTTCCTTGTTTTTGAAGTATCTCCTCCAAAGCTGTAATACTGCTCGCCATCAGTTGAAAGCTGATGTTCTACACTGTCGGCGCCCATTATGTACAGATTATAATTCTTAGCATAGGTTATATAAGAACTGTCGGGTGAGAAACTCATCCATGACGGCAGTCTGCTTCTTTCGGGTCTTTTAACTCTGTCAACCGAATCAAGTTTTCCGGTTGCTAATTCATATCTGAACTTTATACTGTCGGTTTCAAATTCGAACGTTTTCATGTCCTTGCTGAATTTCAGAGAATACGAGTCTAATTGCTGAGGATCGATCGGTTTATGAAGTTTAGTTGATAGTTTCGCTGCAAAATCCCCATTATCGAATAATTTTGTTTTTGTCTTCTGTTTAGGATCAACA
>JBHPLC010000023.1:0-36878 GCA_042564455.1 Candidatus Zhuqueibacterota bacterium
AGTGTGAGGGAAAAATTTCAATGAAATACTAGAGAGAATGTAAACAAAAAACAATAAGGAGTAATGGTAGTGAATAAAATATCCCGAGTTTTGTTGTCCCATTTTCTGCTCCTGTTTCTGCTTATTCCATCTGTTTCAGGACAGGGACTTCCGAAAGCTTCACCTGAAGAGCTAGGTCTTTCACCAGATCGCCTGGAAAGGATCAGTATATATATGCAGGATTGTGTAGACAAACAACTAATTCCAGGCGTAGTAACACTAGTTGCACGGCATGGAAAAGTTGCCTACCTAGAAAGTTTTGGAATGATGGATATTGAAACTGGTACACCCATGACAAATGATGCAATTTTTAGAATCTGTTCAATGACGAAAACAATAACCAGTGTTGCAATAATGATGTTGTACGAAGAAGGGCATTTTCTTCTGACGGACCCTATATCAAAGTACATTCCCGAATTTAATGAGCCAAAGGTATTAGTTGAAATATCCCCTGGAACTTCAGAGTTAGTTGCTGCAAATCGAGAAATTACTATTCAAGATCTTTTAACTCACACTTCAGGATTAACCTACAAATTTATGGGAATAGAGCCTTTTGCGGAGCTTTACGAAAAAGCGGGAATAAAAGATGGTTTGTCTTCGAATACGGAGACTATCGGCGAAATGGTTGAAAAACTTGCAAAGCTACCCCTCATGCACCATCCGGGAGAAGCTTGGAATTATAGTTTGTCGGTTGACGTTCTTGGAAGACTAATTGAAGTGGTTTCAGATAAGACACTCGAAGATTATTTTCATGAATACATTTTCAAACCTTTAAATATGCAGGATACTTATTTTTATTTACCTGAGGAGAAAGTACCCCGATTGGCATCAGTATATTTTCCTAATAAACAGGGCGGCCTAGATAAGATAGATGATATGCAAGTAGAGTATCCATCAATATTTGTAACTAGCGAACGTGTCGAGAGTGGTCATCTTGAATTTTCGACAACCTATCCTTATTCAACCTCCCGGTCGTATTTTTCAGGGGGCGGTGGTCTTTCTTCGACAATATCAGACTACTCTAGTTTTCTTCAAATGCTTCTCAACGGAGGTGCATTGGATGGCACTAGATTATTGGGCCGTAAGACTGTAGAATTTATGAAAACTAATCATACAGGTGACTTGAAAGTTGGTTTCGGCCCTGATGGATATAACTTTGGATTGGGTTTTATGATCCACTCAGATCCTGGTAGTTCCGGACAGATAGGATCTAAAGGAGATTATGGATGGAGCGGTTTCTTTTACACATGGTTTGTAGTCGATCCCGTGGAAGATATGACATTTATAATGATGACACAGATGTTTCCATGTTTTCATTTAGATATTCATGAGAAATTTCGGGTGTTAGCTTACCAGTCCATAGTGGATAAATAAGTTTACATTTTCCACTAAAATGTTTTGATAACAGTTGCGGTCAGAATTTCAAGAAGCTCAGGGAGAGAGTTAAGCTCAAATGGGAGAACTTTGAGGTTTAAATCCTAAACAGCATATCATAAATGGAGAAAAGTATCATGAAAAAAGCATTCGTATTACTAATGAGCATAGCAGCTTTTTTGATCACCGGCTGTGGCCAAAGCGTTGACATCGAAGCCGAGAAAGCAGCGGTTCTTGCGGCTGATACCGCGCTAATGAAAGCATATAATGATAAAGACACTGAGCTTGTAATGTCCTTTTATACCGATGATTTCAGACAGGGAATAGCCGGTGCAACGGGATTTAGGGATAAAGAGAGATGTCGAGAGCTAAATGTAACATGGTTCGAACAAGGTTGGCAATGGAACTGGAATACTGAAACAGTAGAAGTCTCGAGTTCCGGAGATCTTGCATATACTTTTAGTATATTTGATTTTTTTAGAATTAATGAAGAAGGGACAGAAGTTCATAATAGAGGCGGAGGTGTTTTTGTATGGAAAAAACAGGATGACGGCAGTTGGAAAATAGTGCTTGGTAAATAGCAATATTCTGATTAAAACCGGATAAATTTGCTGTCTGTCGAACTTTCAAAACCCAGCAGGGAGCGGTTCAATCCCGCTCTGCGGGAGAAGTGTGAGATTAAAACAGACTTTTCATAAATGGAGGAAAGTAACATGAAAAAAGCATTTGTATTACTAATGATTTTCACAGCTTTTTTGATCACCGGCTGCGGTCAGGGCGTAGATATCGAAGCGGAGAAAGCTGATGTCCTTGCCACAAGCAAAGCTTATAGCGATGCTATAATCGCAAAAGATATCGATCTAACTATGTCATTTTTTGCTGAGGATTGTATCTGGCCCCGGTCATCTGGTCTTGGATTTAAAAATATAGACGATGTCCGGGAAGCAAATACGAGCGGTATGTCTCAACCGGAAACTAAAGCGGAATGGGTTAGCGAGCGAATTGAAGTAGCCTCAGGCGGCGGGATGGCTTTTGAGGCTGCAGTTTCAAATCAGACAAGGCTAAGCGGTGAGGAAACAGTAGACGTTACATATTATTTTCTGGCGGTCTGGAAGAAGCAGACTGATGGAAAATGGCAGATGATTGCATTTAAATAACGCAACAATACAATCTTAGATTCAGAATCATAAATTTCCCAACGAATTGAGCAAGAATTCGTTAGATGTGGGAGTGTGTCTGAAATCGCTTATTGAAGCTCATGAAAAGAGTTAAGAATGAATGGGAGAACTTTGAGGTGTGAGAACAACGTAAACTTTTCATATATGGAGAAAAGTACAATGAGAAAAGCATTCGTATTACTAATGATCATCGCTGCTTTCTTGATCACCGGCTGCAGCCAGGATAAATCACCTGATCCAGATGCTTACGGTAATGTAACGGATATAGATGGGAATACTTATAAGACGATAAAAATTGGAGATCAGGAGTGGATGGCGGAGAACCTGAAAGTGACTAAATACAGCAATGGTGATCCAATACCGAATGTAACGGACAGTTTGTCGTGGTGTAGTCTTTCAACCGGGGCGTACTGTGTATACAATAATACTGCCAGCTATGCGGATACGTACGGCTATCTTTACAACTGGTTCGCGGTAGATGACAGCCGCAAGATAGCCCCTGAAGGCTGGCATGTGCCGACTGACGATGATTGGAAGGAGTTAGAGATATATTTGGGTATGAGCCAGTCGGGGGCTAATTCAACAGGATACCGTGAAAAAGATGTAGGCGGTAAGTTAAAAGAGTCAGGAACCTCACACTGGACCAGCCCTAACACAGGTGCAACAAATGAAAGCGGTTTTACTGCGTTGCCCGGCGGGTATCGGTACAGCAGCAATGGCGATTTCCTTAATATGGGTTACAACGCCAGCTTCTGGTTCTCGTCGGAGTCCAGTAACTACTACGCATGGAACCGTTACCTGTACTATAGCCGCGCAGGCGTACGCCGGACCAACTACAATAAGAAAAACGGGTTCTCGGTTCGCTGCGTCAGGGATAAAGCCCCGTAGGGGCGTATAGACTAATTGGCTATTTGAATCACCCGCGATTGTCGGGGGAGCACCACCATATCGAAATTTGTGATTTAAGCTATAAGAAAGGCGGCCCTTACGAGTCGCCTTTTTCTGTGAGTTAACTAATAACCTGGGATTTATTGTTTTCGCCAGGCTCGCTAAAATACTTCTTAATAATCTTCTTCTCGAGTTTGCCTTCAGCGCCACTTAAACGAAGAGCTAGTGAGTCTAGCTGGATTGTTAAACTATCCTTTTCTTGAGAAGCTTCAGGAGGATTGAAGAACTTTCCTTTCGGATTTTTGTATATTTTAGTCATGATGAATGTACCTTTTTAAAGTGTTGTTGTGTAGTGGTTTAAAAGTTTATTTTGTATATCTTCTGAGCCGTTATGGTATATCATTACTGGATCCCATATTGTTGTTTCTTCTTCGACCCTGGCCAAGTATAATCACCTGGATCCCCGATATACGTTTATTCTTGCTGCCTGACCTCTATATAACCGTAAAAGCCAACGGTAACCAATGAGGTCTCTTATACTCCTTAGAACTCCTTCCTATAGGCAAATTGACAAAAGTATCTGAATCTATTGCATAAATTATTGGTGATACTTCCTCAATGTCGATCTTATCTTCCCGAATGAGTTCTGAAATTGCGTTGATCGCCTCTTCTGACATTCCTGGCCAGAATACAATATTTGAGGCTGGAATACCAAATATGAGATCTCCTTTAAATCCAATTATGTTAGATTCTAGTTCTGCGAAGGAGCATTTTGGATGAGTCTCAATGAATTTTAATATCTTGTTACTAATTTTGTTGTTCATAATAAATTTCCTGATTGAGTTTATTGTTGAAGTGTTGAACTTGTTGAACTTTTAGAGCAAAATGACTGTAAACTATTCGGGTTATATAATTGCTCCTATTATAATGTAAAAGTTTTCGTTATTATTGATATTTCTTCAACAAGTTCCACACAATGCCATAAGTTGTTACTACATAATAAGATAGGGTGTTGAGCTTTTGAAAAGCAAAGTTCCACAAAGTTCAACAAGTTCAACACATTTATCTATACTGTTATTTTAAGTTGGCCTTTTTCTTCTTGTTGCTTAATTTCTTCATGTTTATCATTATTGTTCTCTGTTAGTTTTTTATAATCCAGCAGCTCTTCGTTTGTCCACGGTATTTCGACTCCCTGTGGAGTGTCTCCATCTATGCGTACGGGTTTCATTTCAATTTGGTGTTCTGTACACTTTCTGGAAAAAGAAGCCGGCGATTCTTCTTTACCAATAATGTTTGTAAAAAGAAGGATCAGGTCGTCTCTTTTAACTTTGCTTGATGCTCTGATACTGCTCAGCACTTCGTTAACCTCCTCAAACTCTATACTGCCATTATATGTATTTCGTCTGCGTATGTTGTTCTGGAACCACAGGAAGTCTCCTTTGTGTACAGCTTCAAAGAACAGGTCAGTGTGGGTTTTGCTTAAGCCAATAATCTCTTCCCGAGCTTCATTCTCCACTACTCTATTTAAAGACTCAGATTTGATTGTGCACTGTTTCAAATAGAATACAAATTCTTCAAGTTCTCCGGCAATTATTTTTGTCATTTCGTTATCTCCAGGCCACCAACCAGTTTTATACACTTTCTGTTCCTGACGAGCCCCAACAATGAATCTTCTATCTCCGTGTTCTATTCGAACTCCAAATGGTTTATTGGTAGCTAAGAATAAATTGGCATTATTCATCCCATTTTTTATGTCAATGCCCTTACCTTCTAAACCTATATGTTTCTCAGTTATTATGTGTTTTAAAACGCGAGCCAACTCACTGCCTTTATCACTGAAGTCCGCCTCGACCTCATCTATTAGAATGCAGTAATTAGATTCAAGTGAGGTGTTAAATTCTTTTAAAAATACTTTCTGCAACAGGGTTGTGCAGTAAGATCTACCAAATATCGGAGCTAATACATGATTAAACCACATACCTTTACCTGTTCCGGGAACACCCTGAAATAAAAACGCGATACGAAGTTTGTCCCGTTTCTGCACCATTAAAGCGAGGTGGTTGATAAGACTATTAAAAACTTCTGTGTCATCTCCGCAAATGTGCAGCATTAGCTTATTGGTGTACTCCGGAATCTGGTAGGTTTTTTCGTTGGGCGCATCTCTGGTTAGAATCTCCGGGACAATATATCTGTTTACGAATCCTTTTTCTAACTCATTTATCTTTTCCGATGTAAAGTCAAAAATATGTTCCGCTTCCGATATTACATCCGGGATAGTCATGCCTCGCTCTAACAGGGCATTCTTAATATTTTGCTTACTGATAGCATTGAAACCGTACAATCCGGAACGTCTGCTTTTCTCACCAAGAAAATATTTGTCAGACAGAATGTCTCGGAATATGATGGTATTTAACTTTTTAGCTTCGAGTTTATGCGTAGCTTCATTGTCCAAGTTATAGACACCAGATTTTTTTACTCCTCGTCCACGGGATTGACAGCTGCTGCAGAAGATGTAAGGAACGCCTTTATTATTTAAATCTATAAAAGCATTATGCTGGTCAGGATTACCACGTTCTTTAGGATCACAAAACGGGCAGTATATGATGGTCTTAGTTTTAATATCCTTTATAAGGTGCGTGTCGTCATTTTTATCAAAGACCATATTATCTAATTTGAAATACTGCGCTTTGTCCGTATTATTATTCTTTCCACTGAGAAAATGTCCACTGAAGTTCGGTTGAAAGTAGTCAACGCCGGTATTAATATAGAATTCGAAATTGCCTTTATCACCAACAGAGGGGAAGAATTTTCTTGCAGGATCTTTGCAAGCACTATCAATTTCAGGAAACTCATTGTTAACGGTGTTATAAACCGCGGCATGATGATCAATAGTGGTATTTAAGTTATACTTTTCTGGGGAGAACGGTAAAACTACCCTAAATTTGTCCAATAATTTTCCATTGGAGTCTTTTATAGTTCTATGGCTTGTGCTCGTATAAAATATATGATGATACTTATTACAGCGGTTTCTTATTTCCTCTATTGTTACTCCACAGTCGAAATCTAGCATGACTCCTGTCATCCCAGAGTAGTTTTCATTGCTGCAGTGACCTGTATTTCCGTTCTCCCACAAGTTAGTCGATTGTAAGTTGCTGCTAAATAGAGACCTTAAGGTTTCGTACTCAGCTGAGTCATATTCTTTGACTTCAAACTCTGTAACAAACTCACCATCTTTTTTCGTTTCTACCTTTCTTATACTTACTGAGAGTTTAAGGCTAAATGATTCTTTCTTAGATTGCTCTTCGTGTTTTGACATGTGTTTAATTTGGTTAATGATTCTTTGTTTATATCCATTGTAAGTCCTTTAAGTTCGCGGATCGCTTGTTTATAACCCAGAGGATCTACATGTGCTTGTTTCCAATAGTATTGCTGTTTAAGATCCTGAAATTCTTCAGTGTCTTCAAATACAAACAGCTTTCTGTTGTCATTGCTGGACCTCATATCAACCATATGAAGCCCTTTTAAGCGTAAAAAGGCGCTTAAATAAAAATCTTGCGTAATTACTTCCATAATATTTGTATGATTTTTTGTGGAAATTTGCGATAAGAACAGAGTGAAGCGTATATAGGATAGTATTTTATATTTGTTATAACACGCGTTTACATATGTTCAAATCTTTTATTTAATACTTTGTCTTTGTTGTAGAGTGGTCTTTTTGCAGTTGGGAAGTTTTCGATGGGTGTTTTTCTAAAGTCTCTACTTAGAGTATAAGCTATATCCAAGCATAAGTCAAACGTTTTCTTGCACTCATCGTATTTTTTTAATGTTGTCTAAGATTTCAGTTGTGAAGGTTGGGGGAGTAGGGTAGAGCGTATTTCAAATTATCCCTTACTTTAATATAAACATTGAGGGAGCAGAAGTCAAATTTTCGAGGAATATTCTTTGTGCAAAATAATGCCACCTTGCCAATTCTCGCCAATTTTGGTGTTTAATGGTGTGAACTCGTGCTCAATGGTGAAAAATAAATAACTAAATAAATAAAGATGGCAGCCATGCATAAGTTGTTGTTCTTGGTATGTGAAGTTAAGATGCAAATAAGAAATATTGGATTTACTCCCTCGATAAGCATTAATTGCCTCAGACACACTCTTGTCAACCATTTATTACTGAATTGCGATGATATTTGAATGGTCCAGAAACTGCTTGATCACTCCGATATTACACTAACATTTCTTTATAGCCAGATAGCACTGTGTTTCATCAGGTTTTCCGTCTAAAAGTTAGATTTTTAGCTTGTTTGGGCACGTTTTTGGCGCTCCGCTATATTTACATTTCCATAAATCATTACCTATCAACAAGCTTAGAAGCAGAACGCATCCTTAATTTAAGGATGAGTCATGAATTTATTATAAAGGTCAAGATAGAAACGAAGCCATTTTGGATAAAAATTGTGGTTATAGATCTCAATACCGTGCTTTTACCGTAATCGTTCTAAATTTTTGCAGGAACATCAATCATAAGAAGCTATATTGTTTGTCAAGTTAACCATAAAGTATACAAGTCTATTTATGAATATTATTGTTCTTGCGAATCAATATAAAAAAATGTAATATTGTATATTACATGGAAAACTATGGAATAACTTGTTAGGTTGAATACTTCGTTCACAGCTAAGTTAATTGCAATTTTTGAACACTTTTTTGGCAAAGAATAAGCGAGCGAAGAGAGAAGTCATAAAATCGATATTTTTTATATTCGATAAAACATATAACTTGCTGAGGATGTTATTACTGGTAACAGGGAAATAAATAAAGAGAGGAAAGAGTGGAAACAGGGATTTTAAAGCTTAACGGAATAGAAATCAAATATAGTTTTCTGAAAGACAATGAGCAGCACTGGATGCAGGTTGTGTATACAATTGTGCCAGAAAAACCCGAACAAATAGTTGATCAGATAAAGAACATAGAAAAGGCTGAGAAAGATTTCTTCAAAAAGCATAATCTTGGAAAGGAAACACCATTATTTAAACGATTTTTTTCCAGTGATCTCATTAACCACAATAACGAAATAGATAATTACAAGAAGAGGCAGGATACGGACTTCTTTATGTCCGTCACAGAACAGCCTCCGGCGACTGGTGCAAAAGTTGCATTGTTAGGCATGTGCCTAAGCAATATTACAAAGAAATATAGAAAAGACAATTTGATATGTTTTGATACGACTTCGGACATTAAGCACATTTTTTTAGAACACATTGTTGATGCTTCCGCTGATGAACATTCGGATTCAGAAAAACAGACAGAAAACATATTCAACTATTTAAGGGATAAACTTTCAGGTTATAATGCAACCTTAGAAGACAATGTCCTAAGGACTTGGATTTATTCACCCCATATTGATGCAGATTATTCTGGAATAGTTAAAGCAAGAAAAGAGCTTTTTGATTCCATCAATCTTACCAAAGATACTCATTATATTGCCAGTACGGGCATTCAGGGCGGAAGCAGCAGCCAGTTTGCTAGAGTATTTATGGATGCCTATGCGGTGGCAGGTATCAACCAGAAAAAAGTCCGCTATATCCAGGCCCCCGAATATTTAAGTCCCACACATATTTATGGAGTCACTTTTGAAAGAGCTACCACTGTAGAACTGGGAAATACTGATTTCCTCTTTATCTCAGGGACGGCAAGTATCGATAAAAAAGGGGATATTGTACATCCGGGAGATGTTGTAAGGCAGGCCGAACGTACCTTGCAGAATGTTACTGCTCTTATTGATTACGCAGGTTTTGTTAAGGACGATCTGTCCAGTTTCATTGTTTACCTTAGAGATCCGGCGGATTATGAATTTGTAAAACCAATAATCGATAATTATTCAAGCAGACTACCTGCTGTATATGTTAAAGCACAAGTTTGCAGACCGGGATGGCTGATAGAGATTGAAGCAACTGCCGCAAAATTGTTAAATTAGACTAAATTATAAGACAGAAAAATAATCCAATGAAAAACTATAAGATAAAGGCAAAGTTCAAGGAATTTCCATTGTCTGAATTTGAAAGCCGTGATGACGCGACGGTTATACCGACAGTTAAAGGCACCATATATCTTAAATACGGTAAGCATGCCTATTATTTCTACAATTTTAAAAGCCGGAAATGCGTTCTTGTTGAAATAGGCCACTTGGGCATTATCTTGCCTGGGCTCACTCATTTTATCAGGGCACTGAACAGAAGAAACACTCTTTGGACTAAGATAAAACTCATTTTTGAAAAATTTCATTACAGTTTCAACTTTCTGGAGCAAATCATGCTAATGACCGTGCCTCATACTGTTACTTCCATGGGCAACGGTAAATTTTTTGTGAACTTGTGGTCATATGTGGGATATCTGGAAATTGATTGTAATGCCAAGACCGTAAACTATTTAAGATGCGGCGGACAAGATGAAGACCATGTGCTGGGCTCACAACAGTGGCTTCACCATGGATCGGATGAATTATTCTATATGACATATTCGCTTCCCGAATCCATGAAGAAAATTTCTGACACATATAATCCCGTACCATGCAAGGTACTTAAACAGAACCGGAAATCCGGTGCAACCGAAGAAATATGGAACGGCCTTTTAACTGATTACCTCCATGACATTCTGGTAAATAAAACCGGACAATACTGCGTTGTTTGTGAACTGGGAATGTTTCAGGATGATAAAAATAAGACTATACCGTCTAAAGTCCTCATAATTGACATGAAGCATAACCAGCATTGGATTATCTCCAAGTTTATCGTGGCCGCACACGCCCAGTTCGATCCGGAAGAATCCGATGTCATCTATTTTTCCCAACACAATTTCAAATTCCTAACCAGTTCAATGTTCACGCTTCTTCGTAAAGCGATCTATTCCCTGAAGTTCCTGGGACCAGCCGCCGTATATAAGTACAGATTAACACAGCAAGGCCCCCAGGAGATAGGCGTGTTCACTGAACCTGACATGTTCAGGCTGACAAATTTTCATGTATTCATGCACCGGGGGAAAAAGCTATTGGCGGCAATGGGTTTTCCGAATTTCATTTATCTTGCAGATTCGCAGACAATGAAGTTTATCAGGAAAATAACTGTGATTAATCCAAAGTCATATAAATACTTTTTCAGAAAAACGCCTTGCATCATAGGTACATTCTCTCCCTCGTCTGATGGGGAGTGTCTGTATGTGGAGACAACACGCTCATTTCAAATAATCGATATTGAGAGCGGCGAGCAAGTGAATAACATGCCTTTGTTTTTCAATCATACAGCTGCAAACCATATGCAGACCACCCGGGATACGGCATGGTAAGGAGTAAATAATAATTTGATGCAAAACGGAAAAAACTGTAGTAATCGGAGCCATCTGAAAATTGTCTCAGCAAAATTGTACGCATTGCGGATACCCTTTAAAAATCCGTTTAGCCACAGGCTTATGACCCGTAGTTATTCGGATTCTATAATCGTCAAATTAACGACTGACAACGGAGAAACAGGATTCGGTGAAGGAGTGCCACGACCTTATGTAACCGGAGAAACTGTTTCTTCATGCCTTGATCATATTAAAAATGTGCTATTGCCTCTAATCCGCGAGCATAACTTTCATCCTTTGAACCAGGATACGGATCCTATGACAGTTCTGTCGGAGATCAGCGCTATGCTGCCTGATACAGGAAAGGGTATTGTTATTGCATTTAATGCTTCAAAAGCCGCAGTTGAAATTGCGCTCATTGATGCTTTTTTAAAACATAGCGGAAAAACATTCAGCAGCTTGATACTGCCTGTTACAGACTCAGTTACCTATTCCGCTGTTATCACTGCTGATTCGGCTGATAAAGTAGAAAAAGTTGCTAAGGAGTGTGGAAAATATGGGATCAAATATGTAAAAATAAAAGTGGGGACAGGTGATGATTATGGGCGAATCGCATTAATACGGGAAATACTGGGTAATTCAATATCCCTGAGAGTTGACGCGAATTGCGCTTTCGATATTAAAGGGGCTCTTGCTCTGATTTCATCAATAGAACCACTCAATATTGACAGTATCGAACAACCGGTACCCCGACACGAAATTAATGATTTAGCACAAGTTAAAAAAGACTCTCCTATCCCGATCATGGCTGATGAATCATTAATTACAGAGCATGATGCCGTCGAATTAATAGAAAAAGATGCATGCGACCTTTTTAATCTCCGTATATCCAAAAATGGTGGTCTATTCCAAACACTACATATTGCTGAACTGGCACGACAGGCAGGCATTGGATTTCAGCTTGGCTGCCAGGTAGGTGAAACAGCTATTCTCTCGGCGGCAGGCAGGCACCTTGCGGCACACCTGAACGATGCAAAATTTATTGAGGGTTCATACGGATCACTTCTACTGGAGGAGGATATTGCTGCAGAGTCCGTTCAATTTGGGTATGGTGGTAAAGCTCCCCTCCTGAATGGAATTGGATTAAGTATTGATGTACGGCAGGACCTTTTAGAAAAATACGCGAAAAAAACCATAAATGTAAACATGGAATAACGTATGAGCATTTTTCTTTCTTCAATCATGCGTGCACAAGGATTACTGGATCGGCACATTCTTGACAGTGACAGCCATCATCCCCGTGATACACAAATAAAGTTCCTACTTCGCCTATTGAAGAAAAACAAAAACACTCAGTTTGGTAAGGAACATGCTTTTTCTTCAATAGGCAGTGAAAAAGATTACAGAAACAATGTGTCGGTGGTGGAATACACGGATATTGAACCATATATTGACAAGATTAAAACGGGGCACCCAAACATTTTAACACACGATCCGGTTTTCATGTTTAATCTTACAAGTGGAACCACTGCCCGGCCAAAGTATATTCCCATCACCTACCAGGGACAGAAGCGTACGGGCCGCCTGATCCGGCAATGGTATTCCCATGCTTTATCAGACCACCCCCTATTACCGGATAAAAATTCCTTGGTCATAACAGGCGCCGCAATTGAAGGCCGCTGCGATAGCGGCATTCCCTATGGCAGCGCTTCCGGAATGATATATAATACTATGCCAAGCATAGTTAAAGACTCGTTCGTAGTGCCAACAGCTGTATCAGAAATTACAAATTATGATATCCGATATTATGTATTAGCACGATTTGCATATGAGAAATCAATTTCTTTCATTGCCACACCCAATCCGCTTACACTTATAAAACTAGCCGAAAATGCAATGGAGAACCACGAAGAGATAATCCGATCAATACATAATGGATGGCTATCTGAATCTCTTAAGAGCAAGCAAAGCTGTAAAATGGCTGATGTTCCTGATATACTGCGTTCATCACTTAAATCCAATGTAGCGAGAGCTGCTTTCTTAGAAAAAGTTCTTGAAAGGACTGGAAAGCTATTGCCCATTGATTGCTGGCCGGATCTCAAACTCATTGGCTGCTGGCTCGGAGGTAGTATTGGATTTCATGCGGATTCGCTTGATAAATATTATGGAAACACCCCTTTGAGAGATCTTGGGTACATGGCGAGTGAAGGCAATATCACTCTGCCTGTTAAGGATGCAACCCCTGCTGGCATTCTTGCTCTGCGAAATAATTATTATGAATTTATACCGGAAGCGCAACTCAATTCTCCACAACCGGACATCCTGACTGCAGGGGAATTGGATGCCGGTAGTTGTTATAAGATTCTCTTAACAAACGAGAATGGTCTCTACCGATATGATATCAACGATATTGTAAAAGTGGAAGGTTTTTATCATCAAACGCCTATTATTTCCTTTTTACGTAAAAGTGGGAATATTTTAAACATTGCAGGTGAGAAACTGCATCTAAATCACTGTCTTTCAGCAATTGACAAGATTCAATCGAGATTTTCTCTTGATATACAACAGTTTCGTGTTGTTCCTGATCCGGAGAATCTTCGACATGAATTTTTTGTTAATATCAAATCAGAAGTATCCGATAAATTCATGCATAAGGAATTGCTTCTAGCCTTTGACTCATATCTTTGCGAGAGCAATTTAGAGTATGACTCAAGACGCAAATCAAAACGGATTAATGCCCCGTGTATTCATGTTATGGATTCAACATGGGAGGATGACGTCAAAAAAGAACAAGGAAATTTCGGCCGGCATGATGTTCAATATAAATGGATCCAGCTTTCTACTGTAAAAATTGATGCAGACTACAGACATATCAAGTACACAATTAAATAAAAAAGGTTGTTCAATGATAAGAAAATTCATACAGGGTCTATCAGTCTCTTCACTTATCGTGATTGTACCCGTACTTGGAAATGTCGCAATGCTGAAAGCTCCCCATCTTTGGATTATGATAGTAATCGGTGTGCTGGCATCGCTATTTCAGCCGCAATATAATCCCTTTAAAAAGTCACCAAATAACAAAGATAAGGGTACCGCAAATCAGATTATCTGGTCTATTTATATTACGCAACTTTGTGTTCTCACTGAGGCGGCGTATTTTCGGTATCCCGGAAGCGTTTCCTGGAGCTTACTCACTACCATAGCCCTTATACTTATGATAGTCGGTCTCACAATACGCAGTTGGGGAGTCTTCACCTTGGGTAAATATTTTACATGGCATATTTCTACCCAGGAAAATCAGACAATTATAAAAACTGGTCCTTATGCATTTGTACGACATCCGGGTTATTTTGGCGCATTTCTTACTTATGTGTGCACAGCACTCTTTTTAAATACATGGATTTCATTAGTGTTATCATTAATCCTTTTGCCGTTCGCATTTCTTCGGCGCATCTATTATGAGGAAAAGGAATTGAAACTTAATCTTGGAAACCAGTATGAATCTTATTGCAGTAACGTTAAAAAGTTCATTCCTGGTATTTGGTAGGGTTTTAAAACGGCGGAAAAGAATAATAGAAATTAGAAATGCGCGCGAAAAACATGGGACAAAAAAGGTATTCAAAAACACTGCGGGGCAAAGCCACTGATCTGATAGGCATGCAACCTTAATTCACCCTGTACGAAATATCAACTTTACGTTAGACATGAGTAAAATCATCTGTCATCCTGCCAATTTTGCTCTAATATTTTTAGTGCAAAATAACGCCACCTTGCCAATTCTCGCCAATTTTGGTGTATAACGGTGTGAATTCGTGCTCAATGGTGAAAACAAGGCTTAGTAAGAAATGGTGCTTATAATCCAGAAGTAGTTTCTGAAGCGTAACCATTGAAAATGGCATGTATTTTAAAAGGGGAGTGGCTCATTTATTGAATAATAAATATTGCTATTGCCACAAATGATATAATTGACACGATTGAACATGTGTGTCAGTTTGTGTCAACAACTATGTCAAGCGTGCGCATTTGTGTCAAATATGACAACTATTATAGGGTAATAAACTGGAGGCCATACACTGTATCTTATTGTTAAATAATGACTTATGATTCTATGACACTCTTTGAAATCCATGACTGGGGGTCAAGGGGTCGGAGGTTCAAATCCTCTCGCTCCGACCAATAAAAACAATAACTTGCGAAGATTTTTGACAAGACTGACAAGTGTGCATTTAAGGGATCTTGCCAATTCTTGCCAAAGTCTATGATTATAATAGCCTTTTATCTATTGATAAAAGGCTATTTTCGTTTTATTTTTCAAAGATCTTATTTTTGGCATAAGCTTTAATACCTTGCCACAAGTAAACTTATAATTATGACGAACCGCTTTATTTCCTTCTATGTTGTTAAATATCAATACATTATAGCATTTCAAGGCAGACACCAGATTATGATATTTCGGCTGAAACCGTCCGATTTGCCTGTCCCGCCAATGGCGGGGATACCCAGGAAGAAATCGTCCATGTGTGAGCTGAGGCTGTACGAGTAGAGAAAATCATGTTCGTACATATTGGATGCAGCTCCTGGATACAGGTGTATGTTCAGCGTGTCCCGGTAAAGCTGTATAGACAGACCGCGGAACTTTTTCATGAAAAAAATACTGCTTGTATGGTTCTAATTATTCGTACCAGAAAAATATTGACTATTCATTAGAATTTATATACATTCAAATCGAAGTATCTCATAATTCTATGTTTTTATATTTGAACCAGCCATATTACTCCGGATCAATCCGGCAGGATTGATTAACAAGCATTGAGACTTAAAATACGAACGATTCAAATATTAGAAAAACATAAATTAATTAAGGATACAAAACAATGTATAACAAGTATTCAAAATTATTAGTGGCCGTTTTGATGACCGGCTTATTGATCTATAACTGCCAAATTGAAAAATTGACCGATAACAGCAGCATGAAGTTTGAAATAACTATTTCCGAAGAATTGCCAGGTGATGCTCTTGACGGAAGACTTCTGCTGATGATCTCAAATTTATCTGAAGGAGAACCGAGGTTCCAGATCAATGACGGGGCAAATACTCAATTGATTTTTGGAATTGATGTTAACGGCCTGAAACCTGGTGAAAAAGCAGAAATAGACAGAACTGTTTTTGGCTACCCATTAAAGAGTATTAGCGAAATTCCAAAAGGTGAATATACCGTTCAGGTACTTCTGCATACGTATGAAACTTTTAAAAGATCTGACGGACATACAGTAAAACTCCCCATGGATAATGGAGAAGGTCAGCACTGGAATACTTCTCCGGGCAATCTATATAGTACTCCGAGACAAATCAGGATTGATCCCGGAACAGATAAAACAATCGAACTTGAACTTCATAATGTAATTGATGAGATCGAGCCGCCAAAGGATACAAAGTACATAAAACATGTTAAGATAAAGAGTGAAATGCTTTCCGAATTCTGGGGACGGCCTATGTATCTTGGCGCGTGTGTTCTGCTTCCCGAAGGTTTTGATGAACATCCGGATGTACGTTATCCACTTGTTGTAAACCACGGTCATTTCCCGTATACATTTTCAGGATTTAGAGAAGAACCGCCTGATCCGGACCTTGAACCTGATTTCAGTGGAAGATTCAACCTGGAAGGATATAATATTATTCAACAGGAATATGCACATACATTCTACAAAGAATGGACAGGTCCTGATTTTCCGAGAATGGTGATAATAAAAGTTCAGCATGCAAATCCATACTATGATGATTCTTATGCTGTAAACTCGGAAAACCTCGGCCCTTATGGAGATGCGATCAACTATGAGTTAATTCCTTATGTAGAGGAAACTTTCAGATGTATAGGAGAAGGCTGGGCAAGGTTTACTTATGGCGGATCGACCGGAGGGTGGGAAGCCCTGGCTGTTCAGGTCAAATATCCGGATTTCTTTAACGGCTGTTTTGCAGCCTGCCCTGATCCGATAGATTTTCGGGCATATACCGTTGTGGATATATATAAAGATAAAAATGCTTATTACCTCGAAGAGGACTGGAAGCGCACACCCAGACCGGGACGGCGTAACTACCTTGGACATATCAGCTCAACCCTGGAACAGGCTAACCATAGGGAACTGGTACTTGGAACACATTCTCGCTCTGGTGATCAATGGGATATCTGGGAGGCAGTATACAGTCCTGTGGGCGATGATGGATATCCAGCAAGAATCTGGGATAAAATGACCGGTGAGATAAACCGTGATGTGGCTGAGTACTGGAGAGAGAATTATGATCTGAGGTACATTATGGAAAGAGATTGGGATACCTTGGGGGCGAAACTTAAAGGAAAAATTCATATTTATTGTGGTGATATGGATAATTATTATTTGAACAATGCAGTATACCTTACAGAGGAATTCCTGAAAAATACGAAGAATCCATATTATGATGGTGTTGTCGAGTATGGGGACCGTGCGGAACACTGCTGGAACGGTGATCATGAGAGATCAAATGCAATTTCAAGACTCAGGTATCATCAGATGTATGTACCAATAATGCTTAAACGTATGCAGGAAACTGCACCTGAAGGAGCTGACCTAACAAGCTGGAGATACTGATACTTGTAAATAACGGTCACAATCTAATTATTGCTGGGAGTCTTGGACATTAAATGACCTAAACCGTAGGTATACCGGTCCATTTGCGTTCGCCAGTTGTGCGATCACGACACTCGAACAGGTCCTCGTCTTCCGAGGTTGCCTTCCAGGTTGTGCTAATACGCTCCAGAAACTGATAATAATCATATATTTCTCCACTAAAAAAAACGACATAGCAGCTTAAAAATCGCACTACTTTATTATCTTAACATCCCCATGGAAATATTTTATAAAAGAATAGCATATGTGTTTAATGTAATTTGAAATGGTATTCAATAGCGAAATAAATACATCTGGCATACTTTCTTAGACCAACTATACACCAATGTACATATTGATGAAAAAGCCTGCCAAATCCTGCAAGATTTATTTAGAGACAATGTGCGAAAAATCACAATTTTATTTGTCAATTAATCTACTTAAATATCTAAGCTCAGATTATTGTAAATAAATAATCAAGGAAAAATCTGCATCTTCACTTTTGGAAGCATAGAAGTGTATCGTAAAGGTGTTAATGCTTATCTATTATTTCGCAGGCAAGATCATATATCGATATAATCCGAATACTTGTTGAAAATATCAGCAAAAAGTATTACATTGCATTTTACAATGGTAGTTGAATTTTAAAATGAAATAAAATGGCCGTATTAAATAAATACATAAACGATCCTCTCCTAGATTCTATTGCGGATGGTGTTTTTACAGTTGACGAAGAATGGAATATTTCCTCTTTCAATAAAGCCGCGGAAAAGATTACCGGTATCTCCCGAGACGAAGCGATTGGAAGACAATGCTGTGATGTTTTCAGAGCTTCGATCTGTGAATGCGGCTGCTCACTTCGCGAAACGATGAAATCGGGTGTTTCTATAATAAATAAACCAATTGAAATCGTGTCAGCTATAGGGAAGAAAATTCCAATTTCTATTTCCACAGCTATTCTAAAAGATAAAAATGACAAAATTGTAGGGGGAGTTGAGACATTCCGGGATCTTACCACAGAAGAGGAACTCAGAAAGAAACTCGAAGGGAAATATACATTTTACGATATTGTGACCCGCAATCATCGTATGCAGGAGATACTCAGCCTAATTCCAACAATAGCTGAAAGTGATGCTACCTGCTTAATTACAGGAGAAAGCGGTACAGGGAAGGAACTTGTTGCAAGGGCAATTCATGATATCAGCAAACGTAAGGAGAGGCCGTTTGTAGCAATAAATTGTGCTGCTTTGCCTGATTCACTGCTCGAATCCGAAATGTTCGGATATGAAAAGGGTGCTTTTACTGGGGCACATAAAGACAAACCCGGCAGGATTGCAATTGCAGAGGGAGGTACGATCTTTCTGGATGAAATCGGAGATATTTCTCCGGCTCTTCAGTCAAAACTCCTCAGGTTTTTACAGGAAAGAACCTACGAACCTCTTGGATCTACAGATACAAAAAAGGCTGATGTGAGAATACTTTCAGCTACTAATAAAGATCTAACAAAACTTATAAAAAAAGAATCATTCAGAGAAGATCTTTATTACAGGATTAATGTAGTGCGTCTAAAAATTCCACCTCTTAGAGAAAGAAAAAATGATATAATTCTTCTTGCTGAACACTTTATTGATCGACTTAACCGTATGAGAAGAAAACAGATCGCAGGGCTTTCTCAGGAAGTATTAAACAAATTCATGATCTATGACTGGCCCGGGAATATACGTGAACTGGAAAATTCAATTGAGACAGCATTTGTTTTTTTGTACATCCGGACTGATTCAGGTCCAGTACTTACCTGACCAATTCAAAGATATAGAATCCGGTTTTAATTCCGACAGTGTAAAACTGCAAGATATTGAGATACAGGTTATTATCGAGGCACTAAAACGAAATAACTATAAAAGATCTGAAACTGCAATGGAACTTGGGATTGATAATTCAACTCTCTGGCGCAAGATCAAACGATTTAATATCAACATTCCGTAAAGACTCCGAACTCTTTCTTATAAATGAAATAACATTGCATAATGCATGAATCAATGCTTCCAATATGATTGCATATTGCAATATAGTATTCTTTCCGAATTGTCATTAATATCCTCCTGTCAATCTAACTCATTTAAAAACAACACAATAATAAGGTCTCAAAATTTCTAAATTTTAATGGCATGGACTTTGCCAGACCATATTACAATGCAGTGTAAAAAACAGACAATTGTGATACCGATTCATAACAGAAGAATATCTCCAGTATTCGACTGGTGCAGAAAGATTCACATTGTTTATTTACATTCCGGATCTGCTGAGAAAAAGGTAAACTTTGAAATTAATTGCGAATCGGATTTTGAAAGAGTAGACCTTCTCAAGAATTTAGGAGACTGTATTCTGCTTTGCGGAGGTATAAGTTTACAGCTTGAGAATTTGATCATTTATCATGGTGTAAAGGTAATATCATGGATATCCGGAAATGTTGAAGATATTCTTAATTGTTTCTTAAATGAATCGCTCGAGATTGAAGAGCACCTGATGCCGGGAGTCTGTAAGAAGAAGCATTGCATGTTAAGATTGTATAGAGAACAAAACAACTGATATTTATCATGAGTACGGAGACCTAATGAGCGGAACATCGAAAGATTTTAAAAGTCCTTATACTTATTACACTGAACCATTTGATCTAAAGGACAGGCCGCGGCGGTTCCTTGAGGTATTTGCAGCGATCCTTCAGCATACGAATTATCGGTTTATACTTGATATGTATTCAAAAATTTCTGCAAAGTGTTCAAGGTGTGCGCCAACATGTCAGATCTATCAAACGACAAATGATCCTGAAGACATCCCCTGTTACAGAACAGAATTGCTATTAAAAGTATACAGGAGACATTTTACATATCGTGGATTTATTGAAGGCCGTCTTTTAGGTAATAGAGGCTTAAAAGATTCAGATATTGATGAAATGGCAGAATCGTTTTATCACTGTACTGCCTGTAGAAGATGTACATTATCCTGTCCAATGGGAATAGAACATGGTCTTATGACACATCTGGGCCGCTGGATTTTATCGGAAATTGATATTGTACCAAAAGCGCTTAGAGTATCTGTTCGTGAGCAGCTTGAAGGACATACAGCGAATACTTCTGCAATTCCTGCTGCGGCCATGACAGATACTTGTGAATTCCTTGAAGAGGAACTTGAGGAATTAACGAACAAGAAAATAAAATTCCCTATTGATGTTGAAAATGCGGAATATATATTCTTTCCTGCGGTAAGTGACTTTTTGCTTGAACCGGATACTTTAATGGGTAATGCGGCTGTGATGCATGAAACAGGAGGATCATGGACGATCGGTACAAAATATTTTGACGGCATTAATTATGGCCTTTTTTACAGTGATGTCTGGCTGGAAAGAATAGTTAAAAAAGAGGTAGAGGAACTTAAGCGTCTGAATGCCAGAAAGATCATGATAGGGGAGTGTGGTCATGCTTCAAGGACCGCAAAACAGTTTGTACCTGTGTTCAACGGTGGTCAGAATGCCCCGGAAGTAATTAACTGCATGGAATATGCTCTTGATATGCTTGAAAAGGGTAAACTGAACATAAAAGGCAAAGTCATTGAAGAACGCATTACTTATCATGATCCATGCAATATTGCGAGGAACGGCTGGATTGTTCATCAACCGAGGGAGATATTAAAAGCGATCTGTAAGGATTTTGTAGATATGACCCCGAAAGGAACTGATAATTATTGCTGTGGAGGAGGAGGGGGTACTGTTTCCGTTGATGAGATACGGAATTATAGAACAAAGATCACAGGAAAAACAAAAGCGGATCAGATACGTGATACCGGTGCTGAGATAGTTGTTTCACCCTGTGCAAATTGCAAAAAACAGGTACGTGAAGTTCTTGATGATAACGAATTGGAGCATGTTCAGGTAAAAGGATTACACGATCTGCTGCTTGAGGCGATCGATTTTAAATAATGGATGAAATACACTTAATACTATAGTTTCGAGGGAAAAATGGAGGCATTTTACGAAATTGCAAGAGGACCTCTATTCAGGCTGTCATTTGCTGTTATGGTTCTTGGACTGGTAAGACATATTTTATTATCTGTTTTTGGAATGAGTCAGGCGCTTAGCAGGGCTGTTAGCCCGGTGAAACCTTTTCAGGCTCCGTTCTCAAAATTAGTACGTAACGCATTATCCTGGATATTTCCTATAACAAAATTTAAACAACGAACTGTTCAAAGTCTTATTTCTATATCTTTTCATATAGGTTTGATAATTATACCGCTTTTTTTAGCTGCGCATATTCAGCTCTTTCGGTCCGGTTTTGGGATAGGATGGTCTGCGATCAATCAGGAAATTGCAGATTGGTTAACCCTGCTTGTGGTTCTTACGGGAATGATCTTATTTATTTTAAGATTAGCTGACAAGAACATAAGATCCCTTAGCAGGCCGCAGGATTTTCTTCTCCCTGTATTAATTGCAGTCACATTTTTATCCGGATTTCTTGCTATTAATGTGAATGGTACTCCTGTTCCATATACAGCAATGATGATTATACACGTAATGAGCGGAAATCTTACAATTATACTAATACCATTTACTAAAATGTCGCATGTTGTACTGTTTCCTTTCACACAGATGGCATCGAATTATGCCTGGAGATTTGTGCCGGAAGGTGGCGAAAATGTACTTAAGAGCCTGGGAAAGGAAGGTCGCGTATGAAAGCAATCCTGACTGATGTCACTAAATGTGTTGGATGTGAGAAATGTGCAGATGCCTGTGCTTTAGAGCATGGTCAGCGGCCGAACCTGCTCTGGCGATGGTCCTCTAAGGATGGATTGTCGGGTGAAAGGTTTACATCTATAATTAGACTGAATAATAAAGACTATGTACGAAAACAGTGCAGACATTGTATAGATCCTGCATGTGTATCCGCTTGTCCGGTCGGCGCTCTCTCAAAAGATGAAGATACCGGCGCTGTTATTTATGATAGTGATCGTTGTATGGGTTGCCGCTACTGTATGATGGCATGTCCTTATGGGATTCCCCGTTATTCATGGCAGGATAATGTGCCGTTAGTTCGGAAATGTACACTCTGTTATGAGAATCGTTTATCAAAAGGAAAACAACCTGCCTGTACGGAAGCATGTCCGGAAGAAGCGACTATTTTTGGTGAAAGAGAAAAGCTTATTGCTGAAGCTAAAAGACGATTAAAAGCTGAGCCGGATAAGTATATACAGAAGGTTTTTGGTGAACATGATATAGGAGGTACTCAGATCCTTTATTTATCACATGTACCTCTTGATTTCTTTGGCTGGAAAAAAGATCTTGGCACAAATCCGGTACCGAAATTTACAGCGCCTGCTATGAAAGCGGTCATTCCTGCGTTCTTCACTGTTGGTATCGGTATGGGAATTGTATACTGGATCACAAACCGCCGATCTACAGTGGGACAGGCAAAAGAGCAGCAGAATAATAAGATTGAACCTGAGAACACAGACAATAATCGGAGTTATGAAGATGAGACTTAAAGTAGTTAAAAGTATTTTATGGTTTATATTTGGTGTAGGGACTATAACAGGGGCTTCCCGTTTCATCTTCGGTCTTGGGGCAACTACTAATCTCACAGACACAACACCCTGGGGTTTATGGATTGGATTTGATGTAATGGCTGGTGTTGCATTAGCTGCGGGAGGATTTGTAATTGCTGCGACCGTGTATATTTTTAAACTTGAAAAATTTCGCCCAATAGTGCGGGCAGCTGTGTTGACAGCATTCCTGGGATATCTTGCTGTGGCAGTTGGTTTACTTTTTGATCTTGGATTACCCTGGAATATTTGGCATATGATGATATTCTGGAATCCCCATTCACCATTGTTTGAAGTCGGCTGGTGTGTAATGTTATATCTGGCTGTACTGACTTTGGAATTCATGCCGGTAGTACTGGAAAAGTTTCCCAAGTTTGAAGGTCTGTATAAATTGTTAAAGAAATGGACTATTCCATTAGTCATTATTGGAATAGGTCTTTCAACTCTGCATCAATCTTCACTGGGATCTTTACTGCTTATTATGCCATATAGGATACACCCATTATGGTACAGCCCTATAATTCCAGTATTATTTCTGATAAGCGCTGTAGCGCTTGGGCTTATGATGGTAACGCTTGAGTCAACAATTTCGAGTTGGTTGTACAGAAAAAAACATGAAACGAATATTCTTGCTGGTCTTGGAAAAGCCGCTGTGTGGGTACTTTCGGCATATATTATTGTACGGTTAGTTGACCTTGCTGTTCGCGGGAATTTCGGACTCATATTTGACGGTTCCTGGGAAAGTGCAGTATTCATAATTGAATTGTTCATTTCTGCGATTATTCCGGCTTCGATTCTTTCAATATCCAAAGTGCGAAATAGCAGGGCTGGATTAGCTGCTGCATCATTTATGACAGTATCAGGAATCGTTTTACATAGGATTAATGCAAGTGGTGTCTCGCAAATTCGTGTGACCGGAACAGATTATTTCCCATCATTAATAGAGATTTCGATCTCACTCTGGGTAGTATCCGGAGCAATACTTGTTTTTATGTTTTTTGTCGAGCGTTTTAAGGTATTTGAACATGAAGCAGATGAGAAAGAATGGATGAACGAGATCCCGAAATTTGACCGCTCATCGGTAGTCTGGACAAACGAGCCTGTATTTGGGAGCCTTAAAAGATATTCACTAATGTTCGTAAGCGGGGCAGTAATTGCGTTTATGTTTTTACCGCTTGATGCAAGAACAGGTCCTCATCCATTAACTATGCCCGTTCAGCGTGCGCAAATTGCTGATGTTCTGCTAATAAATGGTAATCGTAACGAACAGGTTGTTGTGTTTGACCATGAGCTGCATAAGTCCAGGAATGGGATGGAAAACTCTTGTGTTTTATGTCATCATATGCGAAAACCGTTTGATAAATACACACCCTGCGCAGACTGTCACTCGGATATGCAGAAAGCAACATTTATATTTGACCATTCTCTGCATAAGGAAAAACTTGGTGATAACGAAGCATGCATAAAATGTCATGTTGATCCACATGCAATAAAAACTATGGATAACACAAAAGAATGTTCCATTTGTCATACCGAAATGAGAATAACAGATTCGGTTATAGAGTTGTCTGCCGGAACGAAATCTAATTATGCTCCGGGTTATAAGGATTCAATGCATGGTTTATGCCTTAAATGTCATTCAAAGAAGAAAACGGAATTGAATTTGCCGAGAATGGATGAATGTGCGCAGTGTCACCGTCCGCTTCCGGATGACTTGAAGAACAAAATTGATAAATTATATGGATTGAAAACTACCGAAATTAGCGTAGTTCCAAATAATTGAAAAATTCTAAATATTAATTATGATATGTTGATCGGATAACTACTAATGCCCAAAAAACAATTACAGGATAGACTGAAAACGGAACTCTTTAATCAGGTCCCTTTAAATATAGCTGTTATTGACAAAAAATATAATATTGTTGAAGCGAACAGTAATTTTGAAGACAAGTTCGGTGAATGGCAGGGTAAGAAGTGCTACACAGTCTTTAAAGACCGGAAAAAACGCTGTAAAAAATGTATAGCATCCCTCACATTCGAAGATGGTCAATGCCATGTGGATGATGAACTCGGACAGGATAAATTTGGTCGTCCGACCCGTTATGTTTTGAATACTGCCCCTGTTAAGGATTCGAATGGTTCTATTGATCTTGTTATGGAAATGATAAAAGATGTAACTGAAGAAAAAGAGCTTGAACGGGATCACCAGATATTATTTCGGCGAGTTCCAAATTGTATTGCAGTGATGGATCGCAATTATCGTATTGTCAGAGCGAATGAAAAATTCCGAGCGACTTATGGTAGTGATGTTATTGGTAAAAAGTGTTTTAATGTTTATAAAAAACAAGATGTTTCCTGCTCAAATTGTCCTGCAGAGCTAACATTTCGCGATGGAAAGGTTCACCATTCAGAACAAACTGGAATAACAAAAGACGGAATTAGGAATAATTATGTGACGACAACAGCACCACTTGGAAGGACCGGTGAAAAATTTGCTCATATAATGGAAATTTCAACAGATGTTACGGAGATTAGGTCACTGCAGCATGAGATCAGGCAGTTAAACGAATATCAGGAAAAGCTGATAAAAAGTTCTCTTGATGCAATCATCGTACTTAATAAAAGCGGGAAAACACTGATCTTCAATGAAGCAGCTGAGAAACTTTTTGGAATATCAGCAGATAAAGCACTTGGTAATAAATCCATTAAAAAATATCTGCCTAAGGAATTCTTAAGTTTTCTAAAGCGAAATGAGAGTTTCTGCATTATACCTGATACTGTAATTTTAACGGCCGACAAAAAAGAAATTCCTGTACGTTTTTCCGGTGTGATCTTAAAAGATAATGGAAATGTTCAGGGATCAGCCGCATTCATGCAGGATCTGACCGAAGTGAAAATACTTGAAGAAGAAAATATGGAAAGCGAGCGCATGGCAGCGGTCGGACATACTGTAGCAGGACTTGCGCACGGAGTTAAGAATATACTGACAGGTATTCAGGGCGGTATGTATTCGATGAAAACAGGTCTTGAACGTAGTGACGCAGGCAGGATTTTCGGCGGATGGGAAATGCTTGAAAGAAATATCGAAAAGGTAACAATATTTGTTAAAGATTTTCTTAGTTTTTCCAAAGGAGAAAAACCGCTGGTTGAATTAATTAATCCAGCGAAAATTGCTGCCGATGTCGTTTTGTTATACAAAGATGCTGCAGAGCAGAATGGAGTAAAAGTTGTTTCTGAAATTGGGAATAATATTGGTAATGCTTATTTCGACTCAGATGGACTGCATGCTTGTCTCGCAAATCTCGTTTCTAATGCCATTGATGCCTGTCTGTTAAGTGACAGAAAGGACAGAAATATTATAGTGCGATTATTTGAACAGGATAAACGAATTGTATTCGAAGTATTAGATAATGGTATTGGTATGGAATATGAAGTAAAGAAGAAGGTTTTTACGAATTTTTTTACAACAAAAGGGACTAAAGGTACCGGGATCGGTCTGTTAACAACGCGGAAAATAGTCACACAGCACGGAGGAGATATCGAATTCGAGTCCGAAAAAAACAAAGGATCGGTTTTCCGGATTTCGTTTCTCCGGGAAACGTTGAACACCTTAAAAGATAAAAACTAACAAAATATAAAGGTGCATAATATGAATAAACCGGAAGACAAAACAATCCTCATCGTTGATGACGAGCCGGACGTAGTAAACTTTTTCAAATCTGTGCTGGAAGACGCTGGTTTTAAGGTAGAGACAGCATCTAATGGTTTTGAAGCACTGGAAAAAGTGAAGAATAATAAACCGGATTTCATATCACTTGATCTTGTGATGCCGGAAAAATCCGGTATAAAATTCTATTACGAACTGCGAAAAAACAAAGAATGGTCGAAAATTCCTGTTATCATAGTCACGGCGCATGCCAATGATGAATTCGGAAAAACCGACTTCTCTGATCTGATGAAAGGAAAAGTTATTTCTGGTCCGGCAACATATTTAGAAAAACCTATTAAGTCGGAAAAATATGTTAATACCGTAAAACGTATCCTTGGGCTTCCTGAAACAGAAATTACAGACAAAGCAGGTTCAAAAGAAGATTTGCAGAATGAACTTCAGAAGATGCTTGATTCAGCAGATGCGTCTAAGCTCAAAGAAGCATTAAAGCTATTCAAAAAGAAAGAGTAGAACGATTATGGCAAAAATTCTTGTAGTCGATGATGAGGAAGATGTCCGTGCATTTCTAAAAATGCATCTTGAAGATAATGGACACGAAGTTGTTTGCGCGAAAGACGGTTCAGAGGGCAGTGAAATGTTATCGTCTTTTAATCCGGACCTGGCGATTATCGATATTATCATGCCGCATCATTCCGGTATAAAACTCATTGAAGAAATTCGCAATGACAAAAATATGTTTTTTCCGGTTATCATTCTCAGCGCTGTTGTCAGGTATCGTGAACAGTATGAGGAGCATTTTAGAATTCTCGATCCGCCGGTCACGTTTGTCGATAAACCGTTCGATACCGGCAGGCTTATTGATACAATAACAGGATTACTGGATAAACAATAAAAAGTTGATACTAAAAAGAAGGATTATAAAATGCAAAAGAATACTATTCGTATTGCCGTGCCGCTTATAGGTCAAAAGATGTCAATGCACTTTGGACATAGTGAACAGTTTGCTTTTTTTGAAGTGAACAGTGAAACAAATACAATTGAGAAATCAGAAATCCTTATTCCTCCGCCACATAAACCCGGTGCTATTCCACGCTGGATTAAGGAACAGCAGGTCAACAAGATGATCTGCGGGGGAATGGGAGAAAAAGCTCGACAAATTCTTGAGAGAAATAACATCCAATTAATTTATAGTGGTATGTCTGATGATCCTGAGCTAATAGTGCAATACTATCTGAATGGAACTCTCCCTGTTACAGAAGGTGGTTGTGATCACCACGGTCATAGAAATTGCGGCCAGCACTAAGTATGTAACAATATGATGTAAACTCATAAAAATAATGTAATATGAGGAGAAAATTATGTCGGTAGTTTTATTGTTGCTAATGGTTTTGATCATCCTTTTGATCGAATATGTCAGGAAAAGAGAAATATAGTACCGCATAATATCATTGTTATACATATTAATGTCCGGTTTGGATGTGCAGAATGGATTTGGAAAAATCAGGTTAATTCATATGCACTTCTGGTTGAACCAAATCGGTATAAAACAAAAGATGAAGCGGTGATAGGATATAAAGAAACATTGTATGTTGAAAAAATTAGAAATGAAGTCATGAAGAAGCTTCAAGATGTGATCTCAATTAGAATTTAAGAGAACAGTCCGAAAAACCAATAGAGGTAATTATGGCAAAAATAGCAATTCTTTATTGTAAAAGAGTAAAAGATCATTCATGCATTGCATGTGCCAAATGCTTCAAAGGAATGGATGAAAAAAATGCCGAGTTTGGTAAATACGATGAGATTGAATTAGTTGCAATGACTGACTGCGGTGATTGTCCCGGTCTTGTTGTGCCAAAGGTAAAGCAGCTGAAAGAGGTACTGAATAACCTTGATAGAGATGTCGATGTTATTCATTTCGGGACCTGTGTGAAACTTGCGATGGAGACAGCGAAATGCCCGATCGATTTTGATGAGCTGAAAACAATTATTATGAGTAAATTTGGTTTAAAAATGATCTTGGGTACACACGCATATTAAAAATTAGTACACCAAGATATATTGTCATCAGAAGTTACAACTCAACACATTAATTCTAATAAATTGCAGCTTAAACAGAAAGTCTGTACTAATTAGGAATATATAATCGTTCCAATTTATGCCAATAATGGTGTGAAATAATAGCAATTATACCAATTATAGCACTTTTCTTATCAACATAAACACACGGCAATCATGTTCTAAATTTGATGTATTCAGTTGTTTAGGATAGGTTTTATTATGAAGGGGCGAAGCCCCCCTCGCACGGATGAGGTCGGGAGTTCGAGCTCCGATTTGTTCAAAGAATAAATACTAAATAGAATCTAGAATAGATTGCTCATTTGTCTAAAGAAAGGAATTGTGTCAATTTGTGTCAACAACTATGTCAAGCGAGCGTATTTGTGTCAAATATGACGATTAATACTGAAAGTAATACTGGAGACCATGCGCCGTAACTTATTGTTAATTTATAATTTATGAATATCAGATAGTTGTTTATCCCTGTGACTGGGGGTCAAGGGGTCGGAGGTTCAAATCCTATCGCTCCGACATTTAAAGGGCTTTGTACAGCCCTTTTTGTTTTTATAAATGACATTTATTATTCTATTTATAATTGTATTTTACATAAATATTTAGCATACTTGAATATTGTCGAATAAAGAATATCCATTCTGAAGAATCAAATTATTGAAAAAAAATATGGAAATACCTGAGTTTAAGCTGGAGAGATTTTTTGCTGAATATGAGTTTAATGTCCCTTATATGATCTGCTCTGCAGATTGTGAACCATTTACGGTCAGGGAATTATTTGAATTCAGGGCCGGTTCAGCAGATGAATTCAATAATCTCTCATTAGGTTATACAGAATCTGCCGGAAAAAGAAGCCTCAGACATGAAATAACTAATTTGTACAAAACTGTTTATGAAAATGATATCATTGTACATGCAGGGGCTGAAGAGGCTATTTTTACATTTATGAATTCGGTATTAAATGCAGATGATCATATTATTGTGCAGTATCCGACCTATCAGTCACTGTATCAGATAGCCGATTCGATGAATTGTGAAGTTACAAGGTGGAAAGGAGAGGAATCGAACGAGTGGGATCTGGATTTAAATTTTCTGAAAAACAACATTAATAAATTGACAAAAGCTGTTATACTGAATTTTCCGAATAATCCTACCGGAAGCATTACTTGCGAGAAGAAATTCAAACAGATAATTGAGATATGCAGGAAGAATGATCTGCTGGTTTTTTCTGATGAAGTTTACAGGTTTTTGGAATATAATGAAATTGACAGGCTGCCTGCTGCCTGCGATATCTATGAAAATGCAGTGTCATTAGGAGTGATGTCAAAAGCTTTTGCTCTTCCGGGACTAAGGATCGGATGGATAGCTTCGAGAAACAGAGATATTATCAGTAAAATTTCAAGATTAAAAGACTACACAACAATCTGCAATAGTGCTCCCAGTGAATATTTGGCTGAACTTGCATTAAAATATAAAGATAAGATCATTTACAGGAATCTTAAAATATTAGGAGAAAATCTTATTGCTTTAAATTCATTTATGTTTAAGTATAGTGATATATTCAGTTGGAGTCCGCCTAAAGGAGGGATTACATGTTTCCCGAGGATAAAATTTCATGATAAAGCGGATGTTTTTGCCAAAAAGCTATTAAAAGAGAAAGGGCTATTAATTATGCCCGGGGGAGTTCTTGATTATGATAACAGGCATTTGAGAATCGGTTTCGGGAGATCGAATTTTACAGATGTTCTGGTTCTTTTGGAAGATTTTGTCAGAGGTCATTATTTATAGAAAAATTACAGCAAAATCATTTTGCATTTTGAAATATAATCTTTACTTTATATATAAAAGTAACAGTTATGTATTTGTTGATTTGATATAACTCAAAAACTGATGAGGTGAGTAATGGGTAAGAAAAAGGAAAAAAGTAAGAAAGAGGATAAAAAGAACAGTATCGGTAAAGAGAGCCGGTTGATACATGGTCCGTTTACTACTCCTAAATGGGAGTACAGCCATCATGTGGTTCCTCCTTTATCTGCATCTGTGACATATAGATTAGATACTGTTGAACGAGGTTTTGAAGGATTTGACAATCTTGCGAGAATGCACTCTTTTGATGCCAAGAAGAAACCAATTTTTTTATATGACCGGCTGGATGAACCGACAAGATCCATGCTGGAAGACCAAATTGCTTATGCAGAGGACGGGGAAGTGGCATTTTGTTTTGCAACAGGTATGGCTGCTATTTCCGCCGCGGTGCTTTTTTCTGCCAAGCAGGGAGATGAAGTGATCTTTCATAAAACAATGTACGGCTGCACTTACAGCCTTTCAGTAAACTGGATGCCGAAATTCGGTATTAAAGCCAGTTATATAGATATGACGGATCCAAAAAACCTTCAAAAAGCTCTTAATCCTAATGTGAGGTCTATTTATTTTGAATCTCCGGCAAATCCTACAATGGAACTGATAGATCTTAAGGCCATTGCAAATGTAATTGAAAAAGCAAATAAAGACCGGCCAAAAGGTCGTGAAATTATCTCAATAATTGACAATACATTTGCCACTCCAAGGTGTCAGAGACCGCTGAATCATGGCATTACAATGGTAGTCCACAGTCTTACAAAAAATATTGGGGGTTTTGGGACCGATATGGGTGGAGTTATTATCACTTCAAAAAAATATGAGAGTGAGATAATGCTTTACCGTAAGGATATGGGAGGAGTTTTAGGTTCCAAGAATGCCTGGTCGATCTTAGTATATGGACTACCCACACTGCTTGAGAGAGGTAGAAAGCAGCAGGAATCTGCAATAAAAGTAGCTGAATTTCTTGAAAAGCACCCGAAAATCGAAAAAGTACGCTATCCCGGACTGAAATCATTTCCGCAATACAAGATTGCCAAGAAACAAATGATTGATTTTGACGGTAATTTTGCTCCAGGCAATATGATATATTTTACAATGAAGAAAGATGATGAAAAGAAGTGTAATAAATTACTGAACACAATAGCAAAAGAAGCATATGCGATAACATTAGCTGTATCTCTGGGTCATGTCCGTACGCTTATTGAGAAACCCGGCAGTCTTACACATTCCATGATCCCGGAAAAAGAGCAGAAAAATGCAAAGATGGATAAAAGCGGAGCAAGATTATCGATCGGGCTGGAAAATGTTGAGGATATTATAAAAGACCTTAAATATGGTTTAAGTAAAATATAACAGTAATAAATATAAAAAAAAGGCTGTCTTGTGACAGCCTTTTTTTTATAGTCCTAACTGATCGGCAACAGATGCCATGGCATCAATACATAATTGAATATGTTCGGCTTCATCAACTTCTAATTCCTCGACACCTGTTTTTATATCTTCTCTGCTTACAGCCGCGGCAAATGCCTTGTCTTTAAATTTCTTTCTGACGGATTTTACTTTTACTTCCGCAACTTTTTTACTGGGTCTCACAAGAGCAACCGCAGTAATAAAACCGGCAAGTTCATCGATCGCAAATAAAGTTTTTGCCAAAAGAGTGTCACGGGGAACACCGGTATAAGGGGCATGTGCAAGAATAGCCCTTCTGTACTCCTCCGGGAATCCTTTTTCTTCAAGGATCTCTGCTCCTCTGAACGGGTGGTCTTCGGCAGTGGGGTATTTTTCATAATCAAAGTCATGTATCAATCCAACGACACCCCAAATTTCCTCATCTTCATTAAATTTTTTAGCATATGCTCTCATAATTGCTTCTACGGCTATTGCATGTTTTATCAGACCTTCTTTTTTTGTATATTCGTTCAATAATTTCCATGCTTCTTCTCTTGTCACGTTAATCTCCTTTATTGAATTTATATTGGTTTACTTTTTCCATGGTGCAAGTTTTTCATTCCAGTTCAGAGCATTATATTTCTTTAATATTTCGATGGTCTCATCAATTGGGATCGCCCTTGTTGTCCTTCCTCTGCTGGTAATATCAGTTGCCATAAAAAGAGAATTAATTATCGCTTCTTCAGTTGCTTCGACGGTAGCAAGGAATAATGCCGACATGGAATTGTTTGAAACGTCTTTTGTTTCTTTCTCAATACCTCTCTGACTGCTTGTTATACGTACATCTGGATTTGTAGAAAATGCAATAGAATAATCTCCGCTTCCATTTGATGAATATGATCCTACTCTTCCAAAAGCTAAAAAGGACCTTTTGGCAATTCGCTGTAGATTCCTGGCTGAAAGCGGGGCATCTGTTGCAATTATTATCATACAGGAACCTTCATCATCATCATTGTTCTCGTAAGGGAAATCTCTTGAGAACGGTACATTTCCCATTTCACGGCCGACCGGAGCACCGTTTATTGATAGAATTCCGCCAAAGTTTGACTGTATCAGTACACCAACGGTGTAACCGCCCTGAGATTCGGGCAGGACTCTTGAAGAGGTACCGATCCCGCCTTTGAAACCAAGTGCCCGGGTTCCTGTTCCTGCACCGACGCATCCTTCTTCCACGGGCCCTGATTCTGCTTTTTCGATAGCTTCTCTGACATGCTCAGAGGTTACATGTCTGCCCTGTATATCGTTAAGTCCTCCGTCGTTTGTCTCTCCGACAACAGGGTTTATAGAGCCTACATTTCTGTTTTCAGGAAGAGACAGCATATAATCGATCAGACCGTTTGCAACTAAAAAAGTATTTAGTGTATTAGTCAATGCAATGGGAGTTTCGATATTACCGAGTTCAAAAACCTGGGTAAATCCAACGGCTTTTCCAAAACCGTTACCGACAAATATGCCAGCCGGGACTTTTTCACGAAAGATATTTCCTTCGTGTGGTATAATGACCGTTACACCTGTTCTGATGTTTTCGCCTTCAATTAAGGTCGTATGTCCTACTTTAATCCCGCTCACATCCGTTATAGCATTCCATTCCCCGGTTTTAAGGATACCGATGTCAATACCGAGATCTCTTGCTCTTTTTCGTTCCTGGGATTGTATCTGAACAACGTTTATTGAAAGCAGAACGACGAGAGATAAAATAAATATCTTGAAAATCATTTATAACCTCCAAAATTATGAATCAATATTTATATAAATAAGTTAAATCTTGAAAAAAGGGGAGAATCCATTTATATTATCATATCAAATGTAATAAATCAAAATCAAAACAAAAAGGAAAAAGGTGGTAAAGTGCCTGAAAACAGATCAAATTATCCGGATGCATTTGGGGGATCCTTAAAAAATGACAAAAATGCGGAATTTACTATAGTCGGAGTTCCTTTTGATGATAAATCCACTTACAGGAAGGGTTCGGCTGAAGGACCTGATAAGATCAGAGAAGTTTCAACATCAGATTCGATCAATTCATATACTGAATCGGAGATAGACCTTTTATCAGACACTTCTGTTTTTGACTCCGGAAATATAGAATTTAATAATAATTTTCCTGAATATTTCGATCTCATAGAGAGAAAAGTAAATGAGATAGCAGAAAACGATTCCATCCCTGTTTTATTGGGTGGGGATCATTCAATTACATATCCAGCCGTAAAGGGTATATCAAACAAATATGAAGACCTTAATTTAGTGTGGCTGGATGCTCATCCGGATATTTACCCGAAATACGATGGAGATCCATATTCTCATGCCTGTCCTTTAGCAAGGATCCTCGAATTAAATAAAACAGATAGGATTGTTCAGGCAGGTATAAGAGCAACCACGAGGGAGCTGGATGAATTATTGGTTAAAAATAAAGTCGAAGTTATAAGATGCAAGGATTTTTGTAACGTATCAGGATTAAAAATGGAAGGACCGACTTATCTGACGATAGATATTGATATACTTGATCCTGCATTTGCTCCCGGAGTGGGGAATCCGGTACCGGGTGGAATATGTACAAGGAAACTGATAGATGTGATAAACTCTTTCGAAATGGATATAATCGGATTCGATATAGTTGAAGTAAATCCGGGATTGGATAATAGTAACATTACGGCAATGGCAGCAGCAAAAATCTTGATGGAGACGATCGGACGGATAGTCAAACTGAAGAACAATTCCAAATAGACCATTATATATAACAAAAACCATGTCAAAATATTCTAAAACAGCAGAAACCTGCCGGGATTTCAGTATTTTCATATCATAAATTGGCATAATACTTGCACGTTATACCGCAAAAGCGGCTTATCTTAACAAAAAAGGTGAGTAAAATGGATGGCATTCTTAGTGAAAGAGTTAATTTCAACGGTTTGCATTTTGAACCGGGGACATCTGTTCATATTGACAAAGATTATGCTCATTTAGTGGAAAGAATGGACCCGGATGAAAGTCTTGTAGTATCTGTCGGGCTCATGTATTACTCGGTAAAAGCTTTAGTGAAAAAGTCACAGATATTATTTGCTGCATAAAAAAGTAAATGAGGAAATATTTTCCCCTTATTAAGGACAATTATTTACAAAAAGGGAATAATACATTGAATCCAAAGAGAAAAAACTGCAAGAACAGCCTCTTAATAGTCTTATTGTTTATTTTCATATTGATCTCAGTAAATATTGAACCTGCAGAAGCACAGGAAGACAAATATTCATTCAGACTAAGAGGAATGGGCCCCGGTCTGTACGGATTAATTGATGATCTCTATTCGGATATTTCATTAAATCCAACATATATATATCGGTACAAGGGTACATGGATTTTCAGTAATTTGAGTAATTTTCAGAGCGGTACAGATGTTCAGAACCTTAATTCGAACATGTATCTTACAAGAGAGCCGGGATCAACGCCAAATAATCTGATCGGAGTTGTTTCTGACAGGTTCGGTTCTTCTATGGGGCTTTTTATTGAAACAAACGGTTTAAGTTATCAGGAAGATGATGTTTTATTCAGTGAAACATTTATTACTGAAAAAACAGGGATAAATTTAAGAAACAGAAGTCTGATCAATTCAGATAATTCCGTACGAAGTATTACATTGACTGGTATTGTAAGAGATTTTGGCCTGTCTCTATCAATTTATCGAAATGATTTCAATCTGGAACTGATGGAAGAGACTATAGACAGGAGCTTTACTGTAAATGATTCTTCGGGACTTAAAGAAGATACGGTATTTTTATCAGAGAATTCACGACAAAAATTTGAATTCCCAAATTCACTGATAGCCTTTTCGCTGGGCAGAATATATAAGGCAGGCAACCAGGAGATTAGTTTTGCTGTTGGTAGAAGACCCGAAAGAATGGCATTTGATAATAATGAAGTTTTAGGATTGTTCAGAGAGGATGTATTCAAAGGTATGGTAGAAACATACAATATCTTTGATGGAAGAGAAGTTAATCTTATGGACCTGGGTTTCAGATCAATTTATCTTAATACAAAAATAAAGAACATTTATCCTGGAATGGATGAACTGCAGCAGAATAGTTTCATTTTCAATTTTACTAAATACTCGATGCCGTTTAATATTACCAATACTGCGCATACTGTAAAAGATTCCTTATATAAAGAAGGCGGTTTTGAAAAAGATGTTAATCTTAAAAAAAGAGGTGTTTCAAAATCTGATGGAAGCGCCGATATTAAGAGAATAGAAGCTGGCGCCGGTATAGAGAAACATTTCGTAAATCTGAACACTCTTATCGGATTTGGTGCAAAGCTTGATTATATTTGGGGAGAAATGAATTTAGATCTGAAGCCGACGAGAATAAATGAAGATCTGACTGTTGATGTAAGAATAGGTCCGCAGACAGGTGAAGGTTTTAATAGAGTAATTAATGATAACAGAGGCGGAGTTATAAAAAATAAGATAAGCGGAGCATTTGTCAGCTTTCCGCTGGGTATCGAAACAAAATTATCCGAAAAACTAACATTAAGGCTTGGAGCCAGGTCTGTTATTCCGTTAAAATATAAAACTGAATTAGAAAAAAATATCACCGATAAAACTGATACGGTGGAGGATGATCCCGCATATGAAGCAGAGGATGGATTTGATGATGAAATTCGTGAAACCACTGTCTTCGATGGTAAAAAGTTGAATTTCAACTCCTATCATTTCGGAGCTAATTACAGGATTAACCAGAACATTTCAATCGATCTTTTGAATTTCTCAAAGTTGACGGAATTAGATACATGGTGG
>JBHPLC010000230.1:0-2024 GCA_042564455.1 Candidatus Zhuqueibacterota bacterium
TCAAAAAGAAAAGCATCGGAATTCAGAACTTCCGGTGTCAGCTGCTGGAGTGGTGTAATGTCATCAAGTACCCACAGACCTCTTCCGTGTGTCCCTGCTACAAGATCATTGTCTCTCGGATGAATTACAAGATCATGGAATGCAACAGTGGGCATATTGTTATTAAGTTTTACCCATGAGCCTCCGCCGTTTACTGTATAAAATACGGCGAATTCAGTCCCGACAAAAAGCAGGTTCGGATTTTTCAGGTCTTCTTTTATAACATAGCAGGACTGACCGTCAGGAATATTACTCGTGATATTTGTCCATGTTCTACCGTAATTTGTTGTTTTAAAGACCCACGGCTGGAAATTAGCGCTCCTGTGGCCGTCAAAGGTCACATAACAAGTCCCTTCTTCAAAATGAGAAGCCTCAACACGGCTTACCCACAGATCTTCAGGTACACCGCGGATATTATTCCGTGCATTTGTCCAGTCTTCTCCGCCATTCTGAGTGACCTGAACATTTCCGTCATCAGTGCCTACCCATATCAATCCGGCTTTGACCGGTGATTCGGAAATAGTTATTATCGTACCATGGAATTCAGCGCCTCCGCCCGGACCATGGTCTGCTGTCAGACCGCCCGATTCCTTAATGGTTTTATAATCATCGTTCTTGGTGAGGTCGTGGCTGATAAGGTACCATGTTTCACCCTGGTCAATAGTCTTGAACAGATGGTTCGCACCGAAAAATATCGTATGAGGATTATGCGGTGACATAACTATCGGTGAACTCCAGTTCCACCGGAAAGCGCCCATTCCGTTACCGGGGGAGGGTCCCCATCCTTTATCTAACTGCATCTGTTCGATCTCAGGAGTGATATATTCGTCGTAATTAATAATATTCTGTCCTTTTTGCGGTCGTATATTTACCGACTGTCTTGTTTCGACATTCATTCTCTGTGCCCTTCCTCCCGAATTCGAAGGATGAGGTTCCGAATAGGATATCCGCCAGTCGGTCGGATCGATTTGAACATGATATCCGTCACCGCCGTTGATCGTATACCACAGATCAGTATAAATTGCACGGTCTCTTGTTGCTGAAGGACCGCCCCATGTACCGTTATCCTGAAGACCGCCGTAAACATAATAAGGATCGCGCATATCAACACCGATCGCATAGAACTGACTTATTACATAGTTGTCGAACTTGATAAAATTATTACCGTGGTCATGTGTAAGATAGGCGCCTCCATCGTTGCCGACATAAAAACGGTTTCTATTTGTCGGATCGAGCCATAGAGCATGATAATCACTGTGAATGCCCTGTCCTCTGAATCTTTGCAGGGTAACACCACCATCGGTAGAATACTGAAAACTGCCTGTTAAGAGATAAACAAGTTCATCATCAAACGGATTGATCCAGATATGACTGTAGTAGAAAGGTCGGTTCTGGTATCTGTTGACCAGTTTCCATGAATTTCCTGCATCTTCCGACCGGTAAACACCTGATCCGAGTTTTGACATATCGTTGTAGTCAGGATCATTCCTGGATGGCTGGTAACCATGCTCATAATATGCCATTACAACATCGGGATTGCTTTTTGCGATCGCCAGTCCGATCTTTCCTGAATCACCGACCGGCAGGCCGTTTGTCAGTTTTTTCCATGATCTTCCGCCGTCTGTGGATTTAAAAACACCACCGTTAGGTCCTCCGCTGTCCATTCTGAATGACTGACGAAGTCTTTCCCAGAAGGCGACGTAGAGAGTATTCGGATCTTCAGGATGCATTATTGCCTCAATAGCGCCTGTTCTGCCGTCATCCGGCAGGCCGTTTGTGAGTTTATTCCATGTCCTGCCGCCGTCAGTTGTTTTGAAAAATCCCCGGTCGCCGATAAAACCCCAGGCACAGCCTGCAGCTGCGACATAGGCAATATCTTTGTTATCAGGGTGGGTCAATACCGTTCCGATAGTATATGTATCTGTTAAGCCCATGCTCTGGAAAGTTTCACCTCCATCGACGGATTTATAGATACCGGTTCCCCA
>JBHPLC010000231.1:0-2013 GCA_042564455.1 Candidatus Zhuqueibacterota bacterium
GTAGGTATTACATCTCCAAGGGGAGCAAGAGGGGGATCTTCAGGTAGCTGGAACACTAAAGAGGCTTTTGAAAAATATTCCGGACTTATTGTAGAAGATCTGAAAAACTCAGAAAACTTAGACGGCGTTTTCCTTGCGCTTCATGGAGCAATGGCAGTCACAGATATCCCAAAACCAGAAGCGGAACTTGTCAGAAGAGTAAGAGAAGCCGTGGGTGATATTCCTATTATGGTTTCTTTGGACCTTCACGCCAATGAAGACCACGAATTATCCGATGCAGCCGATGCGGTATTCATTATAAAAAGATATCCCCATTACGATACATCCCTTATTGGTGAAAATGCAGCCAGAGTGATGATAAGAACCATAAGAGGAGATTATAAACCTACTATGGCCACCAGGAAACCGGGAGTCATTACACCAAGTGTGTACCAGGGGACAGGTGTTTCACCAGCGATGGAGATCATGGAGCGTGCAAGAAGATGGGAATGTCAGCGTGAGGATGTTTATGTATCGGTAGCTTTTGGTTTTGCTTATGCCGATGTTCCTGATGTAGGGGCAACGGTAATGGTGGTTACTAATAATGATCAGGAACTTGCGGACAGAATTGCTGATGATATGAATGATTACATCTGGCGAAACAGAGAAGCATTTGCCGGCAAAGTGCTGCCAAAAACAAGAGAGGGCGTTACACTGGCAATAAATGCGGCTAAAGCGGGCAAAACACCGGTGGTAATTGCAGATCATAGCGACAGGACCGGAGGTTCTTCGCAGATACTCGAGGAATTGATCAGGCAGGGAGCGGAGAATTTCTGCATAACGACATTAAGGGATGAAAAAGCTCTGGAAGAACTGAGTTCATCAAAAAAACAGGGCGATAGTGTTAAAATATATGTAGGGGGATACTCAGATGAATTTGCGGGTAATCCTGTGGAGATAAACGGTGTTGTGGAATTTCTTGGAAATAGCGGTAGAGAAACCCTCGCAGTACTAAAATTCGGTAAAAATAATCGTGTAATTTTAACACCGCAGTTACGGCAGGTAACCGACGTGAATATCTTTGAGTCTCTGGGGATAGATTATAAAGAACTGGATATTATAATTCTCAAGTCCAGGGTACATTTCAGACGTGGGTATCATGAAACTGGAATAGCAAAAGCGATATTTGAGGTGGATGCTCCGGGCTGGGGACCTGCGGATCTCTCAAATTTACCATATAAGAATATACCGGATAACTTATATCCATTGACCGGAAGAAACTAAAAACGAATAATACTAATTTTACGGTAACTATATGTTCTTTTCTGTATCCGGTATTGAAGTAAATCCTGTTATTCCGCCATTGGTAGCATTCTTTATATCATTTTTTACCTCTATGGCAGGTGTTTCAGGAGCTTTCCTTTTATTACCTTTTCAGGTAAGTGTGCTGGGATTTACCAGCCCTGCGGTCAGTCCGACAAATCTCGTGTATAATATTATCAGTATACCAAGTGGAGTATACAGATACATTAAAGAAGGAAAGATGTTCTGGCCCCTTGCTGTAGTAATTATTATAGGTACTCTGCCGGGCGTTTTTATTGGGGTAGTTTTCAGGGTAAAATATTTGCCTGATCCTGCCGCATTCAAGTTATTTGTAGGTATTGTCCTGTTTTTTATCGGATTTCAACTCTTATATCAGACTGTATTTAAATATATCAGATCAAAAAATTCTGATGCTGATATTCATTCTGATAAGAAAACTAAGAGCATAAACGAAGAACTTTTAAAGTCCGTGAACAGTTCTGATGAAATGATTAAGACAAAAAAGGCCGGTATCCTAAAGATCATGTATGAATTCGGTAAACAGGATTACAGTTTTAATCCGTTGGTGCTTTTTTTAGTAACTTTAGTTGTTGGTATTATCGGAGGTGCCTATGGCATCGGCGGTGGAGCCATTATTGCGCCTTTCTGTATTGCTGTTCTGCATCTCCCTGTATATACTGTTGCAGGCGCTGCATTGTTAGGAACATTTCT
>JBHPLC010000024.1:0-36414 GCA_042564455.1 Candidatus Zhuqueibacterota bacterium
GCAAATTATACATCCCCCGGATTGAGTATGGATGATGTTATAGGTAAACCCTTATATGCGTTCGTCGATAAGAGTAACCAGGTGAGAGTCAAAAAAGTGCTGGAGAAGGCAATAAAGACCGCTCAGTCGGTATCATACGAAACCGAATATCTTACTCCTGAAGGGGAAACTATATATTATGAATCCCGTGCTGTACCCCGGATCGTAGATAAAAAAGTAACGGGAATCCTGTTAAGCGCCAGAGATCTCACAAAATTCAAGAGAACAGAAAGAGAGCACTATGAAAGGATCAAGGAACTTGACGGATTATACGGGCTTGGAAGATTGTCTGAAAGCACGGAAGACCTTGAGCATCTTTTTAATGAATTTTTGAAAAGCGTTGTACCGAAGAGTATGGGGTATCCGGAGGCAGTATGTTCGAAGATCGAACTTGACGGAAAAGAGTACTGCGATGAAAGCGGGACATGTCAGAAGTTTCTTTCCGCATTTATTAATGTAAGAGGTGAAAAAAGAGGGAAACTGCAGATAGGATATGTTGAGGACCTTCCCTTTTTGAAGGATTTCGAGCAAAAGCTTGTTGACGGTTATGCGGAGCGGCTGGGAAGGATCATTGACAGGATCGAATCCAAAGAAGCCCTGAGACGCAGTGAAGGGCGGTACCTGCTTGCTCAGAGTTCTGCTAACATCGGCAGCTGGGAATGGGACATGGTTTCGGGAGATTTATTCTGGTCGGATACGATAGAGCCGATGTTCGGTTTTGAAGAAGGGAAATTCGGGAAAACTTACGAAGCCTTTCTTGAATGTGTTCATCCTGATGACCGTGAATATGTTATTAAATCTGTAGACAAGTGCGTGAGAAAGAATAAAGATTATGACATCGAGCACAGGATAATCTGGCCGGATAAGACTCTACGCTGGGTATCTGAAACAGGTGATGTCACGAGAGATGAAGAAGGAAATGCAGTACGAATGGTCGGTATCGTTCAGGATATTACCGGGAAAAAAAATGCTGAACATTTATTAAAAAAAGCCCATGATGAAATGGAGCTGCGTGTTCTGGAAAGAACTGCGGAATTAGCAAAAACGAATATAGAACTCCAGAAGGAGGTCCAGGAACATAAAAAAACAGCAAAGGAACTGGAAGAATCCAGAGAACAATTGAGAAATTTTTCATCCTATCTGCAGACGGCGAGGGAAGAGGAAAGGACCCGAATTTCGCGGGAGATCCATGATGATCTCGGTCAGGCATTAACGGCTTTAAAAATGGATATTGTCTGGCTTAAAAGGAAAATACCGGAAACAGAAGAAGATCTGTTTGAAAAATCAGATTCCATGTCGGATCTCATCGACAATACAATAAAAACCGTTCAGAGGATATCTTCCGAACTGCGTCCCGGGATTCTGGATGATCTCGGATTGACCTCTGCGATCGAATGGCAGATATCGGAATTTGAGAAGCGAACGGGTATTAAATGTAAATTTAAATGTACTTTTGACAGTGAATATCTGGATACCGCGCTGGCTACTGATATTTTCAGGATATTTCAGGAGGCATTGACCAATATCATCCGGCATGCAAAGGCTACGAAAGTTAATGTGGATATCAGTGATAAATCGGGGGATCTTATCCTTAAGGTACGTGATAACGGTAAAGGGATCACCGATACAAAGATCAAGGACCGCAAATCGCTGGGATTGACCGGGATCAATGAACGTGTTCTGCCGTGGAGAGGAAATTTCAAAATTTCCGGCGGAAAAAATAAGGGTACAAGTGTCCTGGTGACTATTCCGGACATAAAAAACTGGGAGAAAAAATGATCAATGTTCTGATCGCTGATGATCACAGTATAGTACGGCAGGGATTGAGGCAGATCGTCTCTGAAACTAATGATATAAAGATCACCGGGGAAGCGGCTAACGGACAGGAGCTGATAGACCTTATCTGGAAAGACGAGTATGATGTTATTTTGCTGGATATATCCATGCCGGGCAGGAGCGGCCTGGAAATTCTGGAGGAATTAAAACAGTCGAAGCCGGAAATTCCTGTGCTTGTATTGAGCATGTACCCGGAAGAGCAGTATGCGATAAGGGCGCTGAAGACCGGAGCGGCCGGTTACCTGACCAAGGAAAGCGCTCCGGATGAGCTGATCCAGGCAATACACAAGGTATCGGCAGGGGGTAAGTATGTCAGCGCATCCTTAGCTGAGAAACTTGCGTTCCATATTGAGGATGACTCGGATAAAAAGCCGCATGAAAAACTCTCCAACCGGGAATTTCAGACCCTCTGTCTGATCGCTTCCGGGAAGACCACTGGGCAGATCGCAGAGGAACTTGCCTTAAGCGCCAAAACGATCAGCACCTACCGCGAGAGGATCCTGGAAAAAATGAACATGAAATCCAACTCCGAACTCACCTACTACGCCATCAAGAACAAACTGGTTATGTAGCACTTAGTATGTGTATTTATTCAGCGCTTCCATTTGTTTATTCAAGTAATAATAAAAATAATGTTGTAATGCAAAACCTGATCCTTGTGTGATCCTTATGTTAATCCAATCCTGATCCAATATTGCAGCGGAGAGATTCCCGCCTTCGCGGGAATGACAAGTGGGGAGACGGGAATGACAGAAGAGGAGCTGGACTGGTATAGATGGACTTAACTGTTCCTTATAATATCATCTTCCATTCTGTCATTGCGAGGAGCCCGGTCGCAACTCGGTACGGGCGACGTCGCAATCTCTGCGCTGACGATTACACTAAATCTTGTTTTTGCTAAAGACTTGCGGAGAGATTGCCGCGTCAGTTCGTTCCTCGCAATGACAGGGGAAGGAGCGGGAATGATAAATGGTGAGTGCTGGAATGATCCCGCATTGCGGGACAGGTTCCGCAATTCAATATTATTGTAGGAATTTTGTATTTCTCATCACCTTAAAGAAAATCCTCATTATAAAGGAGTAACATCCCCCTAAATCCCCCTTAGAAGGTCGCTGTAAGCGAACCAAGGGGGAATAAAAGGGGATGTGAAATATAGAATCTTCAGTGACCCATCCAACAAAACACACCCTTCTTTTCAAAGAAAACGTGTAGGGAAAATTCCTACAGGGGGGGGTGGGGAAATCCTACATGATTTATGGATTTTGTCCGATTGAATTTTGAATCCCGCCTGTATATATTGAAACAGCAATTCAAGCTAAGCCCTTTCAAAACTTTCATATTCAGAGATCTAAAAAATGATAAAAATCCTCATAGCTGACGATTCCGAACTGATCCGCAAGCGGGTTGTTTCAATGCTGAAAGAGGTCAGCAGTGATTTTTCGATCACGGAAGCAGAAAATGCTCAAGACGCTCTGAAAATCAGTCAGGACTTAAAACCGGATGTGGTCATACTGGATATAAGGATGCCGGGAAACGGTATGAATGTTATAGAAAAGATCAAAAAGATCAGTAATTCGTTAAAAGTCATCATGCTGACGAATTACACTATCGAGCAGTACAGGACAAAATGTTTTGAAATGGGAGCTGATCATTTTTTTAATAAGACTGACGGTCTGGGACAAATAATTGAGATCGTTAATGATCTCATTAAGGAACAGGCAAATAATAACCACCTTAATTAACAGTAAATTAAATAAAGATCCATAAATTTTGGGGGCGTTATGCAGGCAGAAACAGACAGCAAATCAAAACTTTTCGAGAAGGAAGCCTTAGTGCACCTTGACGCTTTATATAATATGGCACTTAAACTTACCTATAACGAAGAGGATGCCAGGGATCTGGTACAGGAAACATATTTTAAGGCATTCAGGTTCTTCGACCAGTTCCAGGAAGGCTCAAATTGTAAAGCATGGCTGTTCACAATACTGAAAAATACATTTATAAATTCCTACAGGAAAAACATAAACAGTTCAAAGAAGGTTGAGTTTGATTCCGTAGAACCTTTTATTGACCTTGTAAAAGATAAACAGTTGTCCAATGATTCGCCCGATATTAATGTTTTAGACCATTACTTGAGCGATGAAGTTGATGCGGCACTGTTAAAACTGCCCGAAGAATACAAGATAGTACTTGTTCTGTCCGATATCGAGGGATTTTCCTACAAGGAGATCGCTGATATACTGGACTGCCCGATCGGAACGATCCGCTCCAGACTTTCAAGAGCACGCGGGATCATGTTCAGACTGCTGCTGAAATATGCAAAAGACAGAGGTATGTACAAATCCGATTCCAAAAGAGCGGCTGCAATGACATCAGCCATTTGAAACGTTGTTTCATTTAAGAATGTTGTTTCCTGTAAAGGTTATGCTTTTATAGAAACATCGTTTCAATTTTTGAATATTTAAGATATTCCAGCAAATTTTCCTCATATTAGCTTCTACCGGGGGAGTCTATGACTCCCCTCTTTTCTTTACAATATTTTTGCGTACTCAGATATTTGTGATTATGTTCACAGGCAGTAAAATCCTCATTGGAAAATTACATTCCTCTCGGTCTTATTTAATTACATCCCCCTTAATCCCCCTTCAAAGGGGGAATAAAACTGTGGAGGTCCCCCCTGGTTCATAATGGCGACCTTCAAAGGGGGAATAAAACTGTGGAGGTCCCCCCTGGTTCATAATGGCGACCTTCAAAGGGGGAATAAAACTGTGGAGGTCCCCCCTGGTTCATAATGGCGACCTTGAAAAGTAACATCCCCCTTTAATTCTCCCTTCAGAGGGGGATTATAACCTTGCTTCAAAGAATCGATAATATTTAGAAACCTCTTTGTCGGAAATCCGTAGTACTTATAAATAATCCCGTTTAATCAGAGGAATCAAAAATGAAGCGTTTCTTATCACTTTTTGTTATTCTGTTGTCTGTTCCAGCTTTGGTAACAGCGCAGAGCAAAGTGCAAGCAGGGGATATCATCAGTAAGATCAATTCCGGCCAGTCAGTAGATTATGAAAATGCTGAGATCATCGGTGATCTTGATCTGACCTCGATAAATGATACTGAAAAGAAAAATGAAGATGAAAATATGGTCTATTGTAATGTAAAAAGTCCAGTTTCTTTTAAGAATTGTGTGTTCACAGGAAGAGTGATCGGTTATTATCCGGAGAAAGTTGATGATGATGTTTACACTGTACAGTTTCATGAAGATGCCTTTTTTACAGGGTGTGAATTTAAACAGGAATCTTCCTTTAAGTACACAGAATTTATGAAGAAATCAGATTTTTATGGTGCGAAGTTCCATGAGGAAGCATTATTTAAATACACAAAATTCAAATCGGATGTTGATTTTTCCGACACGCAGTTTATTGACACGGCAAACTTCAAGTACACTCAATTTAGTACAGAAATCAGTTTTTCTGATGCTCAGTTCATAGGCAATGCAGACTTCAAGTATACAAAATTTGCAAAAAACGCAGACTTCAAAGTCGCTCAATTCATGGAAAATGCAGACTTCAAATATACAAAGTTTGCAGAGAAGGCTGAATTCAAAGACGTTAAATTCAATGGTAATGCAGATTTTAAATATGTTAATTTCCCGACCGAGATCAATTACGAGAACGTAGTTTTCGGTAAAAATGCTGATTTTAAATATACCAAGTTCAACGGGGTTGTAAATTATAATAATGTAGTTTTTGAAAATGATGTAGATTTCAAATATGCAATGTTCAAAGATGGTGTAAATTTTGATAATACGGACTTTAAAGGTGATGTTGATTTCAAATATACTAAGAAAGAAGGCAAACCTTTTTCACTATTTTATAAGAAAATGTATTAGTAGCAACAAGATATTATAATTTTATTTATATGAAGGCATCCGTATATTGAGGATGCCTTTTTTATTATCAGTATTTTTACTCCATGATCAGAAAACGGTCAGACTACTGATATTAAATGGTCTGTAAAGCAGTTGTAAATTCTCCGGTTTCTAAAAATTCTTCAATGATGAATTACAAGTAATATAATCCTCGGCTTAAGTACATAACAAAACAACTAATAATGAATTCTTCTTTTATAAAGTACAATTTAATCAATACAAAATAGAATACAGATAGCATTTATTTTGACATTTATTGTATTTATTGAACGTATTCAGTTTTGAAATTGTATTTTACATAACGATAAGAGGAATATGAAAAAAATATCAACGATAATTGGCAAATTAACAGACTGATCGGATAGATAAATGAATATTGAAATCAGCGGACTGAAAAAAATATATAACCATGATGTCCAGGCTTTAAAAGGGATCGACCTTACCGTTGAGAACGGGATGTTCGGTCTTTTAGGCCCGAACGGTGCAGGAAAGACCACATTAATGCGAATTCTGGTCACGCTTATGGATGGTACGGAAGGAAATATAAAGTATGGAGACATGGACCTGAAGAAAGACAGGGCAAAGATCCGCAAAGTCGTTGGTTATCTGCCGCAGAATTTCAGCACATTTTCAAAACTCAAGACATGGGAATTCCTCGATTATTCAGCCCGTCTTGCCGGTCTGACAAAAAGAAGTGAAAGAAAACGGTCAGTGGACAAAATGCTTGAGACGGTCGGGCTTTATGATGCGCGGAACAGACTCGCCAACAGGCTTTCAGGCGGAATGAAAAGGCGTCTGGGTATAGCACAGGCTCTTATCGGGAATCCCAAGGTGCTTGTGATCGATGAACCTACGACAGGGCTTGATCCTGAGGAAAGAATAAAATTCAGGAACCTGATGTCCAAGATGAGTCATGAGGACATAATAATTATTCTATCCACCCATATCGTGGGGGATATCTCAAGTTCCTGCAACAAAATGGCAATATTAAACAAGGGTGATCTTGTTTATAGCGGTACTCCTGATGATCTTATTCAGCAGGCACAGGGTAATGTCTGGTCGATACAGATCCCGGAAGCGGAATTAAGCCTGATCAAGGAAAAATATCCTGTTGTTTCCAGCATACCGACCGAAGCCGGTTTTGAAGTGCATTTAGTCGGCAATAAAATAGAAAATTATGATGCAACGCCGGTAGAGCCGAACATTGAACATGCATATGTGCATTTTTTAGAGAATAAACTCGGGGAAACCTGGATAGAAGAAATTTAGGGGCATTATGAAAGCTATATTTAAAATATTATCGATCACAAAGTATGAAATAAAAACCATTTTCAGAAGCTGGTTTTTCAGGATATTCTTTTTGACCATATTAAGTGTTCTGATCCTGTTAAACCTTGCGTTCTTTGTCCTGCCGCAGACTTCAAGATGGCTCTATTATGGGATAGCCTCCGGTATTCCTTATATGAATTTTCTTTTATTAAATGTTGCCCAGGCAATAATTGGTATATTCTTAGCTTCGGATTTTCTGAAAAACGATGCCAAGCTTGATACAACCGATGCGATCTATACACGCTCAATGACAAATATAACCTATGTTACCGGTAAGGTTTTCGGATTACTGATCGTTTTTGGATGTCTGAATCTGGCTGTAATGGGCATCGGGCTTATATTCAATGTTTTCTTTCTTGACCTTCCGGTGATAACAGAAGCTTATTTCCTGTATCCGATTCTTATCAGTTTTCCGACTCTTGTATTTATTATCGGAATGACAATAATGCTTATGTCTGTACTAAAGAACCAGGCAATTGCGATCATTCTGATGTTTGGATATTTTGTGACCTCAATGTTTTTTCTTAACCAGGAGTTTAATTTTCTCTTTGATTATATTGCTCTGAATCTTCCGCTCATGTATTCTGATATTGTCGGATTCGGGGATGTTACGGGCATATTGATCCATAGAGGGATCTATTTTTTCCTCGGGATAGCTTTTATATTTATGAGTTCATTTATGATAAACCGTCCGCTGCAGTCTAAAACAGTCTATACTTTCTCGACGTTTGTAATGGCGGCCTGTCTGGCGATTGCTGTTGTTGGAGGCGGGAAATATATTTCAGATCAGGTAAGGGGACAGGACCTGCGCCAGGATATGTATATAACTAATGAGATCTTTCTGGGTGAAAAAAATATCACACCTGTTTCATATAATATACAGTTAGAACATATAGGTACTGAAATTAATGTATCATCAGGAATTAAGATCCAAAATAACACATCGGTCTCATTGGATAAATATATATTTAATTTGAATCCGGGTTTAGAAGTAGTTGATGTAAGAATAAACGAAAACAGCCTGCCTTTTGAAAGAGATAAACATATTGTTACCGTTACTCCAACAATCCCTCTCCAGTCAGGTTTATCAGATTCAATAGTAATAGACTACCGGGGTTCGATAAATGAGGAGGCGAGCTATTTTTACAACGATGAAGACACGAGAGATGAAAAGCTCTCGTTTTTTGTCTATAACGTTGATAAGCGATATAGTTTCATAGACGAAAACTATGTTCTTCTTACGGTTGAAAATATGTGGTATCCGGCTGCAGGACCGTTTAAATACAGTTCCAACAGGGGATTGACAGAGAGGTTTTTTATTGATTTTTTACTTGATGTAAAGACATCTGGAAATCTTACTGCCATATCACAGGGGAAAATGGAAAATCCTGCCGCAGGCGAATTCAAGTTCAAACCTGAACGGCCTTTGCCTCAGATATCTCTGGTAATTGGTGAATATGAACAGAAATCGGTATCTGTTGACGATAGGGATTATACTTTATTTTACATTGCCGGACATGATTACTTTGCTCAATTCTTTGAGGGGATGGAAGATCTTATAGCCGATGAAATAGCTGTTGCTCTGGAGAATTTTGAATACACTCTCGGCATGGCATATCCTTATAAAAGGCTTCAGTTAGTTGAGACACCCATTCAGTTTTTTACTTATCCGAGTCTGCTGACCTCCGTAGTACAGAATGTACAGCCGGAGCAGATATTTTTACCAGAAAAAGGTGTTCTGCTTGATAATGCGGATTTCAAGAATTATACATTTTTTACAGAACAGCGCATGAGAGGCGGGCGCGGTGTTACGACACCTGAGGATAATAAGAGAAACCTCTTCAGAAGATTTGTTGACAATACTTTTCTTGCGGGGGATCAGAGAGCCGGTATGATGAGAGGAATGGAGCGTGGTGGCGGAGGAGGCCGTGGAGGTGCATCCGCCCCGATAGTTTCGTCTCAGCTTGTATCCGTGATCAATTTTCTAAGGTTGAGTAAGAGTGCGGAGGCCGGTTCTTATTCGATATTTCCAATGTTCTATTCATTTATATATAATTATTATTCTGATAAGTGGCCGCTTTTCAATACTGCCGTTGAGTATTATTTTTTAAGCAGTCTCGGAGGTCAGATGCCGATGCGCGGAATGTCTACAGGATATTTATCAGATCAGGACAGGGCAAATCTTGAGTTGTCCAAAAGCTCCCTGCTTGATATGATAGCATCACCCGGACAGGTTGATGACCTGCCGAATATTCTTGAGCAGAAATGTTCTTATCTTTTCTTATTGTTTCAGACAATGATAGGGAAAGACGAGTTTGATATGTTCCTGATAGAATTTATGAATACGAGGGGATATACGGATATTGATGTAGAGGAATTCCTGTCGGAAATAGAGAATAATTTTGAAATAGATTACAGAGATTTTTTCGACAGCTGGCTTCTGCAGGATCAGCTCCCGGCATATTCGATCGGAGAAGTTGAAAGTTATGAGATCATTCACGGAGAAATGACACGGTACCAGGTTATATTCGATATTCAGAATTCAGCGGACGTTTCGGGATTGGTGAATATTGAATTCAGAACCTCAAGCAGAGGATTAGGCGGTCGATTCGGCGGTGGCGGAGGCCGCGGCGGCGGAATGGGCGGATTCGGCGGAACGGGAAGTGATAATGCGATCTCTATTCTTTTAGATGCGAATCAGTCAAAAAGAGTTGGAGTGATCCTTGATAATTCTCCTATAGGGATGTCGGTTAATACGCTGATCTCTCAAAACATGCCTTCGGTACTTGAGCGGAGCTTCAGTCAGGTAGAGTTTAATGAATCTATAGAACCGTTTGAGGGAGAAGTTGAATTTTATGAGCCGATCGTTCTGTATGACTCCGATGATATTATTGTGGATAATGAAGATCCGGGGTTTTCATTTTATTCTTACAGCAATGAGGGTTATCTGAAAAAGAAATTCAATGTATATTATGACGATCGGATGGAATACTCCCAGATTAGTACACGCAATCTGCCGAAAAACTGGGAAAAGAGTGTATCACTGGATTATTTTGGAGATATTAAACATACCATACATTTTATAGAGTCAGGCAGCAGTGATAATAATGCAACCTGGAAAACGGAAATAGACCGTGCCGGTGAATATGACATTTATTATTATGTGTCCCACACAAACCTGGAGTCCGGAGGCCGAGGCGGCCGGGGAGGAATGGGCCGCGGCGGCGGTGAGATCAGAGGCGGCAGACGCGGGGGCGACGCTGACGGTGCCGGTGGACCCAGTCCTGAACAAAGGGGTGGCGGAGGAGGCAGAGGCGATCAGGGCAGAGGACAAGCCGGTCAGGATCAAGGCAGGAGCTTTCTGGACAGGTTCAGGAGAGGTATGGATTCGGGCAGTACGATAAAAGATTTTAACTTCAGGATCCACCAAAATGGTAATGTGCGCGAGATCAAGATCGATATATCGAATGCTGAACCAGGCTGGAACCTTATCGGTACATTCCTTTTATCCGGAGGGGAGACCAGCGTAGAATTGACAGGTGAATCTGAAGGAAGAATGATATATGCGGATGCCGTAAAATGGACTTTACATTAATTATATAATGGATTAATCAATTTAAATATGATAAAAAATACAGTTAAAAAATAAAAGTGGAATGATCATGAAATCAAAATTACTTATTGTATCAGTTGTTTTTCTATTAATGGCTTGCAGTCAGCCGGAGGTCTATCAAAGAACGGAGATCGAGGTGCCGGTAAAGATCGAGGAAATAACACTTAAAACTATCGAAGAGTTTGAAGTAGCAACCGGGACGGTTAATGCATCTGTAGATGTGATCGTAAAATCCGAGATACAGGGGCATTATAATCTGTTGGTTAATCCTGAAACCTCAAAACCGTTTGCCATTGGAGACCGCATTAAAAAAGATCAGAAGATAATCCGCCTTGAAAATTCGGAACAGGAATTCAACATCAGAATTGAATCGCATGAATTAAATCTTAATAATGCCAAAGAGAACCTGACACAGCAGAAGATGCTGTATGAAAAGGGGGGAGCTTCTCTGACTGAGCTGAAAAACGCAGAAAAATCTCTGGATGATGCACAGTATAATTATGACAGAGCACTAATGGATCTGGAACGGTTCAATGTCAAATCACCGTTCGACGGGATCATTGTAGATATGCCTTATTATACATCTGATCTTATGGTGGCAGCAAATTCCGACATGTTCCATATAATGGATTATGCAACTTTGAAAATGGAGATAAATCTGCCGGGTAAACTTCTGGGAGTGGTAACTGAAGGACAGAGCGTTCGTGTAGGATGCTATATGCTGGAAAACGTAAAATTAAATGCAAGAATAACTCAGGTCGCACCTGTCCTCGAGCCCAATACGAGAACTTTTAAGGCGACTTTGAACATCGATAATAAAGACCTTTTAGTCCGGCCTGGCATGTTCGTTCAGACGGAAATAATTACCACCAGGAAGGAAAATGCCATTGTAATACCAAAAGATATTATAATGATCCGGCGAAATGTAAAAACGGTTTTTGTTGTTACTGAGGGAGTTGCACGGCAGAGGAACATTATAACCGGTATTGAGAATCCTGAAGTGGTTGAAGTTATAGATGGATTGGAAGAAAATGATTTCCTGATAATAGAAGGTTTTGAAACTCTCAGGAACGGCTCGAAAGTAACGATCTCGACCAAATAAAATTCACAATTATTAATAATAATGTAATAAATTCAAAATTTATAAAATAATCAGGTGATCCATGAAAAGAGTTATCCGGTACGCAGTGGAATACCCAATAACCATATTAATGATAGTTTTAGCTGTTATTCTCCTGGGAACCATTTCATTTCAGAAACTTGGTATGGATTTATTCCCTGAACTGGAAAATCCAAGGTTATTCATTGAACTCACAGTAGGGGAGAGACCTCCGGAAGAGGTTGAAAAACAATTTGTAACGAGTATAGAATCTCAGGCTATCCGGCAGAGAAATGCTATTCAGATTTCATCAATTACACAGGTGGGAGCCGCCCAGTTGACCGTTGAATATGCCTGGGGCACTAATATGGACGAGGCATTTCTCAACCTGCAGAGAGCATTGACCTCCATTGAGCAGAATTCCGAGGTCGAAGAGCTGAATATATCCCAGCATGATCCGAATGCGACGCCCATTATTCTTCTCGGTATTTCTCATCCCGAGATTTCCGATATGGATGAGCTTCGCAAGGTAGCGGATTCCTACATAAGAAATGAGCTTATCAGGCTTGAGGGCATTGCGGATGTCAGAATGATGGGACATGAAGAAAAGGAAGTTTTGATAGAGACGAATCAGTATCTTCTTAATGCTTTCGGTTTGACCACATCAAGTTTATCCAGCAGGATAAATCAGTATAACCAGAATATATCCGGCGGTACGATCACGGAAATGGGTACAAGATATACTATCAGGGGAATAAGCGAGTTCAGTAACGTTGATGATATTGAACAAGTTATTGTCGCTTATAACCAGCCTGAAAATGTATCAACCACTGGGGAGTCGAATGACGTCCCGGTCTATTTAAAAGATGTGGCTGAAATAAAATACCAGAACAAGACACCCGGTAACATTGTCAGGATCAATCAGAACCGTTGTATAGCGCTGGCAGTTTACAAAGAGACTAAGTATAACACGGTAAATGCGGTTGAAGAGTTTTTCTATGCACTTGAAACAATTAAAATGAGACTCCAGGATTACGACATTACAATTATTCAGAATAAAGGGGAATTCATAACCAGTGCGATAGACGAGGTCAAGCAGACACTTATCTTCGGGATACTCCTTGCGGTTATAGTTCTTTATGTGTTTCTGCGGAGGATCGGGACAACAACTGTTATAAGCCTGGCTATTCCGATCTCGATCATTGCCACTTTTAACCTGATGTATTTTAATGACCTGACCCTGAATATTATGACTCTGGGAGGTCTGGCTTTAGGAGCCGGTATGCTTGTGGATAATTCTATTGTGGTAATGGAAAATATATTCAGGAATATTGAAGAGGGCAAATCTCTGAAGGACTCAATTATAGCAGGTACGAGCCAGGTATCAGGTGCGATCACTGCCTCTACCATTACAACTATCGTGGTATTTCTCCCTATTGTCTATCTCCGTGGATCCGAGGGTGAATTGTTCAAGGACCAGGCATGGACGGTTGCATTCTCACTAATATCTTCACTGGGTGTTGCGCTATTTGTAATACCGATGCTGAGCATGCGTTTCCTGAAGGAAAGAAAGGTTGAACCCGGAGAGATAAAATCAGTCAAATTCACCCGTTACGGAAGGTTTCTCGGTGGTGTGCTCAAGGCAAGATGGCTGATCATTTTTTGTGCTGCATTTTTGATCGCCGGAGCAGTTTATTTACTCCCGTACGTTGGAAGCGAGTTTGTGCCAAAGACCGAACAGAAGGAGTTTACCATAGATATAGCGCTCCCTGAAGGTACGGAATTATACCGGACTGCAGGTACAATTGAAGGGATCGAGAACAGCATACAAACAGCTCTGGGTGAAGAACTGGATATACTTTTCAGCGTTGCAGGTCCCACTCAGGAACTTGGCGGCAGTCAGACCAATGTGTTTCAAAGTGAAAACACAGCCACCATGAAAGTGATACTTAATAGGGAAAGTCTTGTTCCGGCTGATCATGTAAGAGCAAATATAACAGATATTCTTGAAGATATACCCGATCTTGAAGCGAGTATCTATCAGGAACAGACCGTTCTTGAGATTACCCTGGGTACAGAAAAATCTCCTCTTGTTATTGAGATCCAGGGGGATGATCTTGATTTCCTGCAGAATATTACCGAGGAGGCAAGAGCACAGTTACTGGATGTTGAAGGATTGTATAATATAGAAACAAATTTTGAGAATGGCAGACCGGAGATAAATATAAAACTTGATCCGTTCAGGGCAGCGATCTATAATGTCAGTGTCCAGAACCTTATATCACAGTTGGAATCGCAATTAATGGGCACTCAATCCGGACAATTCGATAACGAGGGTGAGCTGCTGGATATTAATATTCAGCTTCCCCCGATCAGCACCAGTGACATTGATGAAATGTCTATTACAAGCGGTGGCTCTGAGATAAGCCTGAATACGGTTGCTAATCTGGAGACTTCATTTTCTCCAAAATCCATACACAGGAATAATCAGGTTAGGATCGGTAAGATCACTTCTCACAAAAGCAGCGATGTACCGCTCGATCATACCGTTGCAAAAATAAATGAAGTATTGAATAACATAGAAATGCCTCCGGAATACAAGTTTGAGATCACAGGTGAGGAGAAAAAGAGACAGGAGGCTTTTGCCAATCTGAAGTTTGCACTTATTCTGTCGCTCATACTTGTTTATATGGTTCTGGCATCACAGTTTGAGTCTATGATCCACCCGTTTACAATATTATTATCCATACCTTTAGCCGGTGTAGGCGCTGTTGCGATCTTCTTTGTAATGGGCAAGTCATTGAATATAATGGCATATATCGGGATAATAATGCTTGTCGGAATTGCTGTTAATGATTCCATCATACTTGTAGATGCCATCAATCAGCTGAAACGTCAGGGATATTCAAAGATAGATGCGATAAAGCTTGCCGGCCAGCGGAGAATACGGCCGATAATAATGACGAGTATGACTACAATACTTGCTCTGACCCCACTGACTATTGGCTTCGGAGAGGGAGCGGCATTAAGGGCGCCCATGGCACTTGCAGTTATCGGCGGACTGATCACGGCGACGATCTTGACACTTATTGTGATACCATGCGTTTATTCGGTATTTGACAGATTAAGTAAAAGATAATAACAAATTTGTTCATCAGAAACGGAAGATAATGAATATCTTTAAATTTGTAATTGAGCGGAAAACACTTATCAGTATGCTTTTCCTCGGGCTTTCTCTTCTTGGAATATTATCTTACAACCAGCTGCCTCTGGAACTTATGCCAAATGTTGAGTCGCCCTATCTTATTGTACAGGTAAGAAGTTCCGGTCAAATGGATCCTTATTATGTTGAAAAACTTGCTGTGATCCCGGTTGAAGGTGCGATCAATACTCTTGACGGTGTAAAAACCATAGAGACAAGTATACAGAGGCAGCGCGGCACCATAAATGTTTACTTTGATCAGAACGTGAATCTGGAATATGCCTATCTGAAAATGCAGGCAAAGATCAATGAAATTCTTCCCAGCCTGCCTGAAGAATTCAGAGTTACCGTCAACAAGACTAACACCGAAAGTCTGTCAAATCTGTTTATGACCCTTCAGGTTCGCGGCAGCGGAGGTCTTGAACGCCTCAGGTCTATAATTGACAATTCCATTTTTAATGAATTGGAGAGCATTGACGGAGTATCCAATGTCTCAACAGCAGGCGGGGAAGTGAAAGCAGTGGAAATCCTGCTGGATGAGGAAGCCGCCAAGGCATATAATATCACACCATCGAGAATAAGCTCGCTTATAAGTCAGAATACTGAACGGAAAACGTTTGTCGGCAATACATTTGAAAGTGACAGACATTTCTTTGTTAATGTTGTTTCTGATTATATAAATATTCAGGAACTTGAAAATATTATCGTTAATGCAAACGGTCCTGTAATGCTCAAGGATATTGCCACTATTGTATTCGGATCAATGGAGCAGGAATCCATAAGCAGGGTCAACGGTAAAGACGCAACCACAATGCAGTTGAATATGGATGCAAATGTTAACCTGATAGATCTTTCGCATACGACCCGTGATGTTATTGACCGTTTGAACCGGGAACTTGCTTATCAGGATATTGAGATCATCATTCAGACCGATTCAGCCGAAGATATGGAAAACAATATCGATCTTATAATGATGATTTGCAAGAGAATGCCATTTCTCTTCAGATTCAATAAGCTTATTTTCTAATTTCTTTAAGCCTTCTAACTCCTTTTCAAGCTGTTTTATTTTGTTTTCCGGATTTTTATCTGACGATTTTGGCATATATTATCCTGACGAGTCTTATAATTTATAATAAACAGATTATTATATTAGTAATAAAACCGATGATCACATGGATTTTCAGATGAATATTTGGTTATTGGAATATTGCTGAAAAAATTTAATAGGAAAAGTAATTCACTCTACTACCGGATTCTGTACCATACGAGTATAATTTATATTAGTTTAATATCTAAATCAACCATAAAGTCAGTTTTTTATTAAAATTTTTTCACGTTTATCAATTACATTGGATATTGAAGTAATAAAGGAAAGATTAATTAATACGGATGAGACTATCTCATGATATTAGATTTTGAAGGCTATTGTTTTGGATAAGATCCTCACATATAATTTAGTCTTTTATTGTTTTCTCGATTGCATCGGCGATATTTTTACAGTTCCTGATCCATAGATCACGGGAAAAATCAGCATCATATCCGGCAGGATCACCTATATAACCTAAAGGAGCATATTTCTTCATATCGTTCAGCAATCTTTGTGCATCACTATTTGGAATGTTTGTCGGCTCCAGAGTCCTGGCAAGATTTGAATCAACAAGCCCCGGAAAAAAAGAAGCTACCAGACCGGTCTCAAAATAAGCGGCATGAAAATCCAGGTATTCAGGCTGCTGCATCTCAAATTCCGGAAACTTATGTATAAGCAGGAAGTGTTCGTTCCCCTTAATATCAGCAGGTGATATGTCTCTGTCGGACAGAACACAGCGGGCATTAATATCTATCTGTGCGGTAGTTTCTCTAAAAGCCTGGAGTGTTGCAATGTTATGCTCAGAATCACCATGAGTGATAAAATTGAAAACATTTTCAAATCCCCAGGAATCCAGACTTGCAAGAATGTCATTCAGAACAGCTTTCATTGTTGATGCACGTACAGTAAATGTTCCGGGAAACATGAAATTGGAGGCGTTGATCCCCCAGTAGAACGGGGGAACTATAATAGAATTGATACCTCTCGATTCGAGCTCATCCTTTACGAGTTTGCATGTAATGTAGCCGACATACGCATCGATTCCGGTGGGCATATGGGGACCATGCTCTTCCAGAACTGCAGTTGACATCAGCACCGGAACACCATCCTTTGCAGCTTCACCTATCTCGATCCAGGTCATATCCCCCATTGTATCTTTAAATATCGAGTAATCACCCGATATTTCCGCGGGATATTTCTCCGGCAGATCCTCTTTAAAAGCGGATTTAACATCTGCTCTCCGGACCGGAAGTGAATTCCCCGTCCCCGTATCCTGGGTACAGCCTGATGGCAGCAGAATAATGAGTATCAATATAATTGATGATAGATTCCTGGTAACAACAGTTTTTAACATTCCTCCCCCAAACATTATGGTTTTCTATTCGTATCTGAGCGTATCTACCGGATTTGACCTTGCGGCCTTAAAAGCATGTCTGTATATCGTCAAAAATGAGATGAATAATGAAAGAACCGCAGCCGTTATGAAAATTCCTGTCCCGAAGGATGTCCTGTAGTGAAATTCCCGGAGCCAGTCACTCATTATAAAGTATGAAAATGGTATGGCAATGGCATTAGATGCTAATATCAGCCAAAAATACTCCTTTGTCAACAATTTCATAACATCCCTGACAGAAGCTCCGAACGCTTTTCTTATTCCAATCTCTTTTATTTTGCGCTCAACAGAATAAGCAGCCAGGCCAAATAAACCAAGGCACGAAATGAATATCGCAATATAAGTCAGGTAAAGTATCAGCGTTCCGGTCAGTTTTTCCGTCCGGTAAATTCTGTCAAGTGAATTATCAAGGAAACTGTACTGGAACGGATAATCAGGAACAAAATTAGTGGTCGTGCTCCTGATATATTCTATAGTATTTCCAATATTGTCCGGATCTGTCCTGATACAAAAGAAACCTGAATTCATTCTTGTTGCCGGTATCAGCATGAACGGCCTGATCACTCCATGTAAAGATTCAGTATGATAATCCCTGACTACACCTATTATTTCCCTCGTTTCCTCACTGGGAGAGTTTACTGATCTTGTAATTCTCTTTCCAATTGGATCTTCCATACCTAATTCTCTCTCAAGAGCTTCATTAATTACACAGGTCTCACTCAGGTCGGTTCCATATTCGGCGGAAAAAAATCTGCCTTTTGTAATTTCCAGTCCAAGTGTCTCTTTATAGTCATAATCAACCCAGTTCAGACCAACATCAAATGCCTTTTTCTCAATATTCCTGTCCCAGTCCACTCCGACAGAGCTGTTCCACCCTGTTAAATTGTTGGAAGTAAGTGAAATACTTATAATCTCAGGCCTTTTCAGGAGCTCATTTTTTACCTCCTGATTCATCTGCATCAGTAAGCTGTGTACAGGGACCATAACGATATTGTTTTTTTCAAATCCAAGGTCCTTGTTCTTTATAAAGTTAAGCTGCTTGAAAATTACAAGAGCACAAACAATGAAAAGGATTGAAAATGTGAATTGGGAAACTACCAGAAGTCTCCTTAAAATTACCGACCATCTTTTCATCCCGGAGAACCTGCCACCTTTTAGAACCACTACAGGTTTAAATGAGGATAAAAAAACTGCAGGGTACAGACCCGAGATCAATCCGGTAAGCACTAAAATACCGGACATGATCAATACAAAATCAAATGAATATACCGGCTCAAGATCCCTCCCTATAATATCACCTATGGCGAACAAAAGCAGACGTGACAGAAGAAGAGCCAGTACAAATGAAACAAAGACCAGCAGCAGCGATTCTGAAAAGAACTGGAACATCAGCTGTTTACGGGTAGAACCGACAACTTTTTTTATACCGATCTCACGATGTCTCTTTTCCGAACAGGCAGTCGACAGATTCATAAAATTAAAACATGCAATTATAAGGATAATCGCCGCCATTACAGAAAAGATATAGATGTAAGTTATCAAGCCTCCCCCGTTGAGATTAAACAGGTGAATTTCAGAAAAAGGCTGCAGGAAATAATCGTTAGCTGTATCCTGTATATTTCGGTCATTATATATATCTTTAATTTTCTCACTGAATTCTGTGTGTGATACTCCTTCATTTAAGAGTACAAAAGCCTGTGCAGCTTTATTCTGCCAGCCTCTCATACCCGCCGGAGCAATTAGATTTGACAATAAAAACTCGAATTGTAATGATGAGTTGGAGGGTATATCCTTCAGCACAGCTGCAACCGGAAAGTCAATTGCGTCATCAACTCTGAAAATTTTGCCGACAGCTTCCGGGGTTCCGAAAAACCTGGTTGCCAGTTCCTCGGTAATAATTATGGATAACGGATTACTGAACGCCGTCTCTATATCCCCGTCCAGAACCGGAAATGTGAATATTTCTAAAAATGACGGATGGACAAAATAACCGCTGCTGAAAAAACTTTTATCTTCATAAACCAACTTTACATTTTTCGAACCGAAAATTGTAGCATCTGCCACTTCAGGATAATTTTCTTTTAGATAGTCAGGCGCCGCCCCGACAACATACTCTCCACGAAATGAAAAAGCCTCTGCATCAAAAGCAAGCCTGTAAATATTATCGATTTTTTTATGGAATTTATCATATGAGTATTCATACTGCACCCACATAGCCGTCAGGATACAGCAGGAAAGACCGATCGCCAAACCAACGATATTAGTGAAAGAATATCCTCTGTTCTTTCGGATATTCCTGAATCCGGTCTTCATATTATTCCTGAAAATCATCGAATTCCTGTAGATCATGCTGTTTATCAGTGAAGGAATAGACCCTAATACCTGTTTCCGGTACCACGACTTTGCTGTTTTTACACCGGATTCCTCACAAATGTCCCTGTAAATCTCTTCCAGATCACCGAGAGCCGACTGCTTATGATAATGGATCGAAAACCTGCTCATAAGCCATAACATCATCTTTGGCGGCATATAATCCTGATCATGCATTTTACCCTCATAATTGTTTTTGATTTCTACCCTGAATATTTACTAAACGTTCAATGCATACTGTGAAAGACTGCTGCTCAGCACATCCCTGATTTTCCGGTGCTCTTTTAATGCTTTGATTCCTATCTCTGAAACACGATAGACCCGCTTGCTCCTTCCACCGCGCTCATTGGTTGGTAATGACAGAGTGGAATGGATATAACCGTTTTTTTCCAGCCTGTAAAGCGGATCGTAAATTGCACCTATCGACCATTCCCTGCCAGTTACTTTGGTCAGGTGTTTCATTATAGTAACACCATATGCTTCGTCTTTTAAGGATAATATTGCCAGAAGCAGTATTTCATCATTTCCTGAAAGAATATCCAATTCTGAGCTCCCTGTTATTTGTTTGGAATTCCGTAATAAATAATCAAAAAAATATTTATAATATTTGTTTTGGATTTCGTAAGATATTATAATAAACGGAAATTGTCAAGAAATGTTTCAAAAAATGTAACTGCACTAATTATTTTGAATGTAGATAATCTATTGATTTTTCACCGGAGATCTTTTGCCGTATTTAAGGTTCAGGACTTCCGCTTTTGCCCTGTCGGTGAATGATACAACAAAAAGATCGTCATAGGCATTGTCATCGAGGTTTTTAATATCCCGCGGCTCTTCCTGTCTGATCAGTTTAATGAGAAGGGGCACGACATTGGAATGACTAACTATCAGAATTTTTCCGCCTTTATACTTGACCAGAGTCTCATCCAGATAATTTTTCAGGTCGTTTGTCCTAAGTGAGGGTATAATTTCGGTCTGCAGCTTTTTACTTTTTGCAGACGGTTCTGCCGTATTTCTTGTGCGTTTATAGTTCGTACTGATCACAGCATCCAGGTCTGCTTCGCTTAATACCCTCGCCAGTTCCACTGCTCTTTCTTTACCGGCCGCCGTCAGCTCCGGATCGTTACTGCCGTCAGCTACTTTCTCAGCATGCCTTACCAGAAACACGGTCGTAATGTTATTAGCCTGTGCAAATATATTAACTGTAATACCGCCCAATACCAGGATCACAATCAGAAAACCGATAATCTTTTTCACTTTATCCTCCGCTAATATTAAATCGGACTATATTAGTCCTACCATTTCACTGAATGATTATTTTCAATAATTAATATACATAACTCCAGAAACAATTTTTACAACTTATTTTACAGCTGATACTTCCTGAGAAACTTTTCCGCCTTTTTCCTGACAGGCTTCCTCGGGCTTTTCAGCTGATCCATTACAAACTTAACAACTGGCTCCTTTTCGTTTATCAGGTCAAAGAACTCATAAAAAGAATTCACCGCAATACCCTTTGCTACATTTACACATTCCTCTGTTTTATACTTCGCATTTTCCACTTTTAATATTTCAATAGCGATCCTGTCTGCAAACTCCCGCCTCGCAAGAGCAAATTTATATGAATTGCCGATAACATTCGCTGCCGAGATCAAGACCGGACCGGGGATCGGTGAAAAATATTTATCGAATATCTTTTCAAATTTTCCTTCTTTATCAACCGAAGCCATGTTAGAGATCGTGATAATCGCTCCCCACTTCAGAAAGCTGTTCTCGCTGTCAAGAAGATCAGCAAATGTATCATAATAAGGATATAATAAATCCGGTTTCTTAATCCCGATTTTTTGCAGCACCTTTTCACAGCCAAATTTTACCGCTGCCTTTTTCTCATTCATCCCCTCTAAAAGAACAGCAAGATCAATTTGATCTTTAATCACCTCATCGGCGATCTTTTCCTTGTCAGATCCCTTTTGGGAAATCCGATCGATAATACCTTTATTGTTCATAATTATCTTCCATTATCATCTTATAAAAGACCCGATTTTTGCCATCGGTTCGCCTGTACTCATCGGCGGTGTTGATATGACATACAGCACTATCCCGTCATGCGGTGCAATAGCTTTCTGGATTATGTTCCCAAAGAAGTCAGTCAGGTAACCCAGCATTTCACCCTCTTCGACATGCTGGCCGCCCTTTACGATAGGGTAAAATAATCCTTCAAACTCTGATCGCACATATGTTACCTTCTCCACCCAGATAGGATCAAATAACAATTCAGGTTCGCCCTTGATCATCTTCAAATGTTTAAGAGTATTGTAGGTTCCGCGGATTATTCTCAGAATATCTTCCTCCCCTGTACCGCCCATTCTCCCGGATTCAATGGTCAATGCCGGTTTTCCTCTTGTAATTGCCGCATTGTCACACATAACCGAGGCGTTTACATCCTTAGGACTATCCCTGTCATTTATGATCATTTTCAAACCGTAATTTACGGCAAGGTCTCTGATCTTTTTATCGAGAACTTCATCTCCTGTAATTGTGCAGTACAGATAAGGTGTAAGATCCTCATTACCGTCACCGCAGTGGTTATCGATCAGGTAATCGCATTGATCGATCACTTCCTGCGTTACCATAAACGCAATCCTTTCCGTACTTGTGCCGTCTATTTTACCGGGAAATACTCTATTCTGGTTCTTCCAGTCAAAAGGATTATAATAAATAGTCCTTTTCAGAAATGAAGGAAGGTTAACAATATGAACTATTATCACAGTACCCGAGATCTCTGCGGGATCCAGTTTTTCTCTTACCCTCTGCATTGCCAGGACAGGTGGATACTCATAACCGTGCACTCCTGCTGTCAGAGCAAGTACCGGACCCGGTCTCGTGCCGTTGATAACTGACACAGGAAGTTTTATTTCCGGGGCGTCTGATCCGGCAGGTACAGTAATAAAACCCGACACTTTTTCACCCGGCTGTGCAGTAACCTCACCGACTTTTATTGTCTCCTGTGAATACAATGGATTCACAAAAACACAAATAAAAACCATGATCAACAGCAAATTCACGAATCTTCTTTTCTGCATACTTACCTCTATAAAAGTATATAGAATATTTTATTACTGATTTATTTGGTATACTGTATCAAATTCAGATCAAGTCTTCATTGTTTACTGTTTTGTCCCCTCCTGCATCTCCTGTATTAATCGTTCCGGCAGGCTCCACCAGCATAATTTTGCATTCATTGTCAGCAAAAGGTTTATGCTCAACTCCTCTGGGTACTACGAACATCTCTCCTGCTTTGAGCAGTACTTTCCCGTCCCGGAAATCGATCCTCATCTCTCCGTCGAAAACAATAAATGTTTCGTCCGTTTCGTCGTGTTTGTGCCAGACAAAATCTCCCCGGAATTTAACCAGTTTAAAAACGTAATCATTCATCCTGGTAATGTTTTTCGGTGAAAAATGTTCATTAAAAAGAGAAAACTTCTCCTGCAGATTGATCGGAGTATATTTCATATTTACCTTAAATTGTAAAATAGGATTCAGGTTATTTAAACCAGTTGTACAATTGCATCAACTGACTTATTTATATCATCCAGTGTATTGTAAATATGTGGTGAATACCTGATATTTCCGCCCATGACAGCGCAACCGATATTCATCTCGTAAAGCCTGTCAAGTGCGGTACCTGTATCCAGTCCGGGAACATTAAAAACAACCACTCCCCAGCTCATTTCATGTTCGATGGGAGTTACAATCTTCACATCCGGAAGTTTTTCTTTAAGTCCGCTCTTTACTGCATCTGCGATCTTCCTGATCCTCGTTGATACCCTTATCATAGTTATCGTGTCATGGAACTTCACGGTTTCCAGCATTGCTGAAACACGGGAATCATCCCTTTGCCCTAATGTCTCAAATTTTTCAGCGCTGTTCAAAACAGAATTCCCATAACCCACACCAACTATCAGCGGATGGATCTTCGGTATGGCATCTTTGCGGACAAACAGAACACCAACTTCCTTCGGCCCGCAGAACCATTTATGTGAGCTCCCGGTGAAAAAGTCACAGTCCATATCGTGCAGTGCAGTTGGATAGCACCCAAAGGTCTGCGCACCGTCTACAAGGGTAAGGATTCCTCTTTCACGGGCTATCCCGCACAGTTTTTTTGCATCGATCCTCTGACCGGATACATTCGAAACATGCGAAAATGCGATCATTTTTGTACGGCCGGTTATCGCATCGGTAAACGGTTTTATCAGGTCATCGGGGCTCGATGGATCTTCAGGAGTAGCAACACGCTTGACTGTATATCCATACCGCTCCGCCCGGACATCGAATGCAATATTTGCCGTCGGATGGTTCTGGTCCCAGATTATTACTTCATCACCCCTGCCGAGTTCAACACCGCTGATAACAACATTATTGCCCTCACTGGTATTTCTTGTTATGGCAATCTCCTCCGGACCTGCTCCCAGGTACTTTGCGAGAGCTTCACAGGCCGAGGTTTTTTGCCCGCCAAACTGTCCCCTGTTAGTAAAAGAAGCGTCGGAATCTACACTCTGAGTAAGTTCAAAAACCCGTTTCTGAACCGATGTGGCTGAAGGACACAGGTTAGCCGCATTTAGCATGATCAGATCCTTTTTAACGGGAAACTGATTTTTCACTTTAGCCCAGAACACCTCATCACCTGCCTGATTATCCGCAGGTATCCCTGCCACTGCATCAGTAAGGGATTCTACTGATTGTTTTGGCTCAGAACATGCCCAGAGAGGAAGTGCTGCCGCTGCGGCAGCTGATCCGGCAAGACTCTTTAAAAAAGACCTGCGCGGCTTGAGCGAAATATCATCCGGAAAATTCTGAATTTCTTTTGGATACATATATTCCTCGAATATTTATTATTGGTAAGTTTTATGTCGGAAAGGTGTCAAATTGTAATAATTTTTCACAGCTAAGTCAAGGGATAATTTTGATATCAAAATCTTCAATGTCAGGCAAAACTCTAAAAATCAATGTCAGAGTACTTTATAAAACAAAACTACAAATATTTATTTGCTGGATTGGGCAATAATTATTTAATATGTATCATTTTTGAGAGATGTAATAATGATATTTTCAGAACAACCCCCATAATCCCCCTTCAAAGGGGGAATTAAAAAGAGATATTACACATTTGAAAGGGGAAATTGAGAAAAATATATTCCCACTTTTTCAAAAGAGAACTGAGAGGGAGTAAAATCCCCTTTTTTAAAGGTCGCTTATAGCTAACCAATGGGAACTCATGGATTTTATATTCCCCCTTTCAAAAGGGGGACTGAGGGGGATTTAATCATGTATAAATCTACAAACAAATCAATAATTGGTTATTGTACTTTTTGGAATATAAAAATCTTTCAGCGTTTAAATCATTGCATTCACGACATCTTCCATCAGTTTTTTAGTCCCCTCGACAGTATCACCACCGGCTTCATATTCAAGTGAAACATATCCCCTGTACTTAGCCTTATTTAAGACTTCCACGCAGCGGGCTATATCCACATCGGGATACCTCGACCACCTCTTTGCATGTATCATTGAAGTAGTATATGGAACCAGTGCCTCAAGACCATGATACAGCATATATTCATGCTCCCAGTTGCAGAAATCAGGAGATGCTTCACAATAAGGGCTGTTCACTTCATTCAGTATTATAATAATATTCATCGGATGGGCTGCAAGTCCCCAGTGGTTCTCTATTGTGACCTTTACACCGACCCTTTCCCCGTAATCCGCCATTTCCTTAAATGATTCGATACACCGTCTGATATACGGTACTATCTCATCGTTGCGAGGATAACCGCCCTGTGCACTGGACTGGGGAATGATCCTCGGACCGCCTGTGTTGACGCGCATAGACTGTACGCCGATCTGTTTGCTGGCATCCAGCCAGACCTTTGCCACACGAATCCCTTCTTTCCTTAACTCTTCATCCTCATTTGCAATATTACGGGGTGCATTGTTAGATATATGTACAGCCTTCACACCTGTCTGGGCAATTTTATCAGCAAGCAGATCGAGATATTTCTTGGAGGAGGGCGTCGAAGGATCAAAATCACCGTAACGTGTCCCTCTTTCGGTTTCTCTCCGGACAAACTGTGCATCATCGGTAAAATCCCCGAATAACGAAGACCACAGGTCCATTGCTGTCACCCCGGGATAAGTATCTTTGGTGAACTGGGGAAAATCGAGCATTGTTATCTCACCGTATTTTTCCTTAAGCTGATTACCCCCTGGTCTGGATGATCGTCTTTTGAATAATGCATTAACAGCATAACTGTTCGAAGCGATCTGTTTCAGGCGTTCTTCTCTTGACCGCTGAGTCGTTATAGTATCTTTACCAGCACAGTTTAATGAAAAATTTCCGATAGCTGACGCACCCAGTACTCCGGCTCCCGCAGAACCTAAAAACTGTCTTCTCCCGATACCTGAGATCTTTTTGCTCATTATAATCCCCTGTTTATAATCTAATATTTAGTTTTATATCTAATATCACTAATAGACCGCAATTATTCAATAGAAAATCTGAAAATAATTTAGAATTCTATATTATTAATATAATTTAATGAAGTCGTAAGAATAATTACTGCAAAAAAAACTCCTTAGCTCCTCTGGTTCGATAATAGCTTCCTTATAAAAAGAAGGGAATGAGGGAGGATATAATCCCCCTTTTTAAAGGGGGAATTAAAGGGGGATTTTTTAATTTTAGAGTATCTTTGATCCTTTACCAGCCTATCCCGTAGTCTTCTCCGTAATTGCTCGAACCTCCCCAGAATGAACCGTTTTTCCAGTCGAAGAAAATGGCATTGATCGGACCTGAGGTCAGCGGTTTGTATTCGAGCGAATAATTCATCTTCGTCAGGGTTTCTCTCACCCACGGCGGCACCTCATCGTTCAGAAGCAGCCTTCCCGGCTCTGACTGATGTGCGCCGAATGAATTACGCAGCTGATAACTGTTAAAATTTGCCGCTTCTGCCGCCTGCTGAACATTCATGTCAAATTCTACGATATTCAAAAAGAACTGCAGCAGGTTCTGATCCTGCGTATCCCCTCCCTGAACGGCAAATGAAAGAAAAGGCCTGCCGTCTTTCAAAGCTAATGAAGGTGTCAATGTTGCTCGTGGGCGTTTACCCGGTTCCACAACGTTAAACGGATTTTCAGCCCTATCCAGCACAAAACTCTGCATCCTCTGGCTCATTCCGACACCTGTCTTTCCGGCAATGACCGCCGGCACCCATCCTCCGCTTGGTGTAACCGAAACGATCCAGCCTGATTCATCAGCTGCCTGTATCGAGGTCGTGCCCGCATAAAAAGCCTCTTCGAACGTCCGGTCAGGATCAGTATTATCGCCGGATTTGTCATTTTTTCCCGTGGTTGTCCAGTTTTCCAGCAGGTCAAGGAACGGATTTGATCTGTTCTCATACGGATACGGATCACCGGGACGTACATCCGGATCATTCTTCAATAAATTCAACATAACCGCTCTTGATTTTGCATAATCTTTGGACAAAAGTCCGGTTATTGGTTCATCGGGAGGATAATAAGGATCACCGTAATAAAAATCCCTGTCGGCAAATGCCATATTCATTGCCTGGTATATTGTATGAATATAATTAGCGCTGTTATATCCCATTGCCTTCAGGTCGAAATTCTCCAGGATATTCAATGCCTGCAGCAGCACCGGCCCCTGTACCCACGATGTCAGCTTATATACTTCTATACCTTTATATGTGGTCTTGACCGGTTCCTCGATATGTACCTGCCAGTTTGCAAGATCCTCCATCGTATGAAGGCCTCCCTGTTCCTGTGAACTTCTTACGAATTCCTCGGCGATATCGCCTTTATAGAAACGGTCATAAGCGGCATAGATAGCCTCTTTCCGGCTTTTTCCGGCATCGATCGTTTTCTGCTCTGTTTCCACAAGTTTTTTCAGTGTTTCAAGAAGATCAGGCTGTCTGAAGATCTCTCCGGCAAAAGGAGGTTCGTGTTCTTCACCCAGATGCGGCAGAAAAAGAGCCTTTGAATACGGCCATTCCTTTATCCTCTCTTTATTTGTTTCGATCCGGTCTATTGTTGACTGTTCCATCGGATAACCCTCAGCCATCTGCATTGACGGCTCAAGAACCTCTTTTAAACTCATTGTCCCGTATTCAGCCAACATGACCATCAATCCACCGGGAGTACCCGGTGTGACAGCCGCGAGCGGTCCATAAGCAGGGGGAAACGGCATATCCCTTTCCTTGAAATACTCAGATGTAGCGCCTGTTGGTGCGGCACCTAACGCATTTATCCCGATAACTTTTTTTGTATTCGGATTATAGATCAATGCCTGTGTTTCACCGCCCCAGCTCAAGACATCCCACATTGTGCTTGTAGCCCCAAGCATTGCGCAGGCGGCGTCAACAGCGTTGCCGCCCCTCTGAAATATCATAGCCCCGGCGGTAGCGCCAAGCGGTTTCCCGGTAATAGCCATCCAGTGTTTTCCGTGAAGTACGGGTTTAACTGTTGTCTGTGACAGTACAGGCGCTGAAATCAACAGTACAGTAATTATTATAAATAAAATCAAAACATTTGTCTTATTTCTAAACATATTCTTTCCCTCGGATTATAGTATTATTACAATATATTAATCTTAACCGGTAAACGTAATCCCTTCTATATTATTCAGAACATACAGACAGTAGAAAGTTATCCATTTGCCCGGCTGTTTTTTCACTTCAACATCAGCGATCATTTTATTATTTAGCGAATTCTCCAGAATCCATCTGTCTTCCGTTGTCTTTTTATCCAGAATGATCTGTATTGATTCTTCAAGCTCATTTTTCCGGATATCACCGGCTTCAACCAGAGCAGCTAAAACCTCAAGTATGTCAGTATTGTAATTCAGGGGAAAACCAAATTTTTTCCAGCCCTTCTTCTCGACATACTCCACATCAGGATATTTCTTAACAAACTCGATCCTGTATTTTTCACGATCTTCTGCTGTTATCTTCTCCTTTGTCTCCTTTCTGATCTTATCCAGGTATTCATAAAACTGTCGGCTGTCCGTCCTGACATATCTGAATATCCTGTTATTGTATATTTGTTCTGTCAGAATCGAGATCGCTTTCCTAATATCGGAAGTCCGGTCCTTTTCCAGAACCGAAGCAAATGTCCTTAGGATTTTCGGCGCTGTCATATTACAGGAATCATAAATGGAATAATCGATCACTGTGCAGGGTACACCATTCTTTTTTATTATGTTTTCCGCCAGATATGACAATCCTTTCTGAATACCGGGATGGTCGGAATATCCCATATTTATCAAAGCACGTATCACATTTCCGGTCAGACACATCAGCCCAAAACTTATGGTATTACCCGGCCTGAATCCCCCGTTCTCACTCTGCAGACGCAGAACTTTTTCACACAGATCCCGAGCTCTCTTATCCGAGGAATCAGCAAGAAAACTGCCCAGAAATATTATCTGCCAGTACAATCCCATGTATTTCTGGTATCCGGATGAATATGTTATTTGGTCCTCGGAAAGTCTGCTGCAGCTTTCAAGGATCTTCTGAGTCGGTTCATAATCCATCACCTTCTGCTTTGCAAAATTAAGTATTTCAGGATCTGCCGGTTCATCCATAAGATGTTTTAAGGTCAGGTATCTGACCGGCTGGTTCTCTTCTTCCAGAAGCCATTCCAGTGTATTATTCTTGATTTCTATCATTTTTTGCACAGATTTTTTGCCGAGGGTGTTATTGCCAGACCGCCCAATGCGGTACATCTTAGCTCAGCCGGAAGCATTTTTCCGACCGAATATACTGCATCGATGGTTTCATCGAGCGGAACGGGATTATCATACCCCCCCAGGATCAGGTCTGCATTTACAAATGCGGAAGAAGCCGCTGCTGCATTTCTTGTGTGACAGGGTATCTCACAGATACCCTGGACAAGGTCGCAGATTGAACCCATCGTATTCTGGTATGATATCGCTCCGGCATCTGCAGCCTGTTTAGCGTTACCGCCCAAAGCCTCAACGACCGCTGCCGAAGCCATCGCTCCCGCCGCTCCTATCTCAACCTGGCATCCGGCAACCTCTGCGGCGAAAGTGGCTCTTACTGCAGTGATCAAACCAACCGCAGAAGCAGCAAACAGACAATCAACGATTGTTTCAGAATCCAGCCCCCATTCTTCCTCCAGAGCGACTATCAATCCCGGGATCACCCCCGCCGAACCCCCGGTCGGAGCAGCACAAACAACACCGCTGCTGTTGCTTATATGCATCGCCGCAAGGGCGTAAACTGCCGCTTTTGAATGTATGCCTCCGGTCAGTTTCTTACTGCTGTTCAATTCATTCATTACTTTGCCGGCACTCGGTTCGAGCAGCTGCATATTGACATTTTTATTCTCCAGCCCGTCAAATACCGATGCTTTCATAACCACAAAGCGGTTTTTCATTTCCGCAGCCGCATCATCTCTGGAAATACCAAGCAGTTCCGCTTCGTACGCGAGGGCTGCTTCTCCCAGGGAAATTCCACTGGTTTCTGCATATTTCACCATCTCCTCTGCACTGCTGAATAAGGCTTCGCCTTTTTTTGTATAAAACACAGACTCTGCCAAATAGATTCTCCTTATCCCTTCCTTTTTATTAAAAGGATCGAAGATCCCTTTATTCATTCCGGAACACCTATACTGTAACAGTGATATATCATTTATATCGTGGACTATCTCAGTCACATATTCAATTATTTCTCTGCATTCCGCTAAAACTTTATCCCTGACTTCCCGGTCGGTTTCAACTAATATCTCATAGTATTTCCCGTCTATACTTACAGGCCAGTTATTGATCCCTGTTATTTCTATCCCTCCGCCCCCGGTGGATTTCCCCATTACAGAAAGCTCTTCACCGGATTTGGAAATCAACCTTATCCTTACCGTATTGGGATGGTCCGGATTTTCAAGTTTTTCCACCTCAAACTGAATTTCCAAATTCTGTTGTTTAACAGTATCAAGAATATTCTTGAAATTATCATCAATAAGATCCATTCCGGTCAGCCCGGCGGCAAAAGCTTTATCCGCTCCCTGCTGGGTGTATGTTTTTGCGTATGATCCGGCCGGATCAAAAACGAATTCCGCTTTTACCGGTTTCTCTCCGAGCAGATCAGCAGCTATCTTCCCGATCCTGTAAGAACCGGCAGTGTGAGAACTTGACGGCCCTCTCATTACAGGACCCAGTACATCATTAAAAATGCTGATAAATTTCATAGTTTATCCGTTATATTTTAAAAAGGACAAAAAAATGCGATTAGACCCCCCTACTTAAAATATCAGCAGAAAGATCCATAATCGCAATATTTTTATTAAACCACTGTATTTAATTTTTAATTATTCTTATTGTCTATCCTTACTCATACCGTATTGTGTCCACAGGATTTGAATTTGCCGCTTTGAGTATCTGAAAAAATACTGCTGAGACTGCTGTCACAAATGCTATCATTGCAGCAATTATAAATATCATAACTCCCATATCAGCTGCATATTCCTGCCAGGCTAACTGAAGCAGACCGTTCGATGCAAAATAGGCAACCGGAAAAGCTATAACTAACGAAATACCGACAAGCATAAGGAACTCTTTCATGAAAAGCCAGATCACTCCGCTGACCGAGGAGCCGAGAACTTTGCGGATCCCGATCTCTTTTGATCTTCTCTGGATCAGGAACGACACCAGACCCATCAATCCCATACATGAGAAAAATACAGCGGCTATTCCGATAAGATTTATAAGTCCTGCTATTAATTCAATATACCTGTAGGAATCGATAAAACCTTCTTCAAGTGTAAAACAGTTTACCGGAGTATCGGGGAATATCTCTTTCCATTTTTCTATTATTGTTTCTTTCTGGGCTGTAATATCGCTTCCCTGAGTGATCTTTGCGAACATATAATTCACATTTTCCCCATCAAATGTCAGAACCGCCGGATAATTACTTGTACGAATATACCTGAACTGGTAATTGTCCACAACACCGACAATATTACCTATTTCATCATCGATCCGGATCTGTTTTCCTATCGGATCTTTCATCCCGAGAGCCTCAACGGAGGCTTTATTTATAATCACGTTCTCTTTTTCATTGTACAATTCTGAAAAATCCCTGCCCTCGATAATCCTGATACCCATGGTTTCGACGAAATTATTTCCGACCGGATATAAATCGAACCGGTAGGACAACTCCTCACCGGATCCGTCATATTTTATCGGCCTTGTCCTCTGCCACCGGACAGGGATATTCCGGGCAAATGTCACCGAGCGGACTTCCGCAAGAGTTCCAACCTCACTTTTCAGAATATCCATTTCACCCGGATCAAGACCGCTTACCTGAGTAACAAGAGTATTGCTCCTGTCAAACCTGAAATCCGCTTCCAGAAGATAGTCGTACTGTTTATTAAGGGTAAAAGAGAGAATTATCAATATGATCGATAAAGCGAACTGAGATACAATAAGTATCTTTCTTCCCCTGCTTTTTTGTGTACCTGCCTGATAACTTCCCTTGATCACTCTCAGGGGATTAAAGGAAGAAAGAAAGAACGCCGGGTATATTCCCGAGATCAGACCGATAATCAGCGCTGCTTCGACCAGGTAGACAAGCATGAATGGAAACGTCTGTATAACCCATCCGGAATAGTTTTCCATACCTGCTTCTGCTGCCAGGATCGGCAAAACAGATTCGAAAATCATAATTGCGACCGGCAAGGCAATAATAGACATCAGTAATGATTCACCGAGGAACTGTTTGATCAGCTGAGACCGCTGGGCGCCTATAACCTTCCGAAGTCCGATCTCCCTTGAGCGTGACATGTATCTTGCAGTTGAAAGATTCATAAAATTAATTCCCACGACTATAAGAAGCACCAGGCCCATCGAAAGATAAATATACTGATCACCCTCCATGGTGTTTTCCATGATCGTACCGAGATGCTGTGATCTAAGACGAAAATCAAGCAGCGGAAATAGGTAAATATCCTGTGGAGCATATTCAAGATCACTGAAATTCTTTACACCAAGCAGTGCGAGTTTTTCGCTGATCAGTTTAACATCCGCTTTTGGATCAACAAGGGCAAATGATGTAAATCTCCTTCTATTGACATTATCGATATCATTATAATATGACCCGGCCGTCTCGAGTGATACCAGAAAATTGAACTGCAGAGAAGAACTGCCGATCACATTCTTGAATACACCCGCTACCCTGACATTTATATCATCCTCGATCCTCAGGTTCCTTCCGACCGGATTGCCTAAACCGAAGTATTTCTCAGCGCTCGCTTCGGAAAGTATTATCGAGTTCGGATCGGACAGAGCAATCCTTTTGTTCCCGTATATCAGATCAAATGAGAAAACCGAAAAGAAATTCTCATCGGCAAAAAGAATCCCATCCTCATAAAAACTGTCATTTCCGCTGCGGAACCTTATCCTGTCCGCTTTTATCATCTTTGTAACAGTTTCAAATTCAGGGATCTCATTTCCGATGGATGTGATCATCGGCCCGGAAAAATATGTAGTATTGGATGTTCCGAGTTCGTCAATATTAATAACCTGGACGAATCCGTATATATTTTCAGCATTTTTATGGAACTTATCCGCATTAAAATTAACACCTGCTATCACTGCAAATATCCCAAAACCGGCCAGCCCGACCGACAGTCCGGCTATATTTATCAGGCTGTAGACTTTCTGTTTCCTCAGACTTCGGAATGCGGTTTTGATATAACTTTTTATCATGGTAACATTCAGAAGAACCGAATAGAAAAAGAATCCCGGGATATTTTTCATAACATGTTTCCAGTACCAGAGATTTGCTGAGCGTTTCCCGTTATTCTTAAGTTTTTCATAATATACTTCATTGATATCATCCCAGATGAATACTCTGTCCTTTCCGGGGATCATCATATAGATCAGTAAGGATGCAATTTTTGGCGGTTTTATGACTTTTTCTTTCATAGATCAACCCTCAAAAGCCAGTTCTTCTGCGTTTTTCCACATTGAATCGGTCAGTTTACGCAGATCCTTCAGTGCCTGGATACCTTCGATACTGATACGGTAATACTTTTTTGCCTTTCCGCCGCGCACTCCCGATGGCTTACCGATCCGGTATGACAGAAATCCTCCCTCGGTCAGCCTGTCCAGCGGGACATAAACCGAACTGACCGACCAGTCCTTGCTGGTCTGCTTGATCAGGTATTTCCGGATATCCTTGAGTGTCACTTCCCCCTGCTGGAGATAAACCCCGAGCAGAACCATTTCTTCCTGCCGTGTCATGAACTTCATAAGGTTCTTCCTATATTTTTCAATTCTTGAAATTAATCTTCTGTACAATATACGCAAATATTTTTCAAAAGTTGAAAAATATTTCGAAAATCTGCAATTTTTCTGTGTTTTATGCTGGATTTGTGTTTGAAAAGTGGTTGAGAATTAATGCTCTCGAATTAATTTGTGGAATTCAAATCCCCCTTTGTCCCCCTTTACAAGGGGGAATTATAGGAGGATGTTTTCACGCAAAATCGAACCAAGGGGGTCTGAGGGAGATTTTTTATATGTTAATTTGTCATCCTGAACTTGCCTTCCAACTTCCCCCTCTGTCATTCCCGCCTGCGTGGCAATCTCTTCGTTGTAATATTTGATAATCTTAGGATATAATACATAATTGCGGCAAAGCAGGTACCGTATCCCCGGAATTTCCGCAACTACTTTGTCATGTCACTAAATATTATATATTTCACATCCCCCTTTTTATTCCCCCTTCGAAGGGGGATTTAGGGGGATGTTACTCCCTTGGTCTGCTTATAGTGACCTTCAAAAAGGGACTGACAAAAATAACACAAAAAAAAGGACTGATAGTCCATCAGCCCTTTTTTTAATTCAATTTTTCAGGAAGCTTTTAAATATAAAGCGCTATATAGCGCTACTTTGATTCGGCCGGTTTGTATATCAGGGATGCCGCCAGTCCGCATATCACACACTGGATCGTTCCGTAAATCCACCACTGCCATGCGATTGAATAAGGGATCGGCAGTATATTGTAGAAAGCGTATGCGACCGGCACCCATATCAATAATCCAATCCATAGTCCGAACCTTACACCTTCCATTATTCCCTTACCTTCATAACCTTTGGTAAAGATATAAACAAACAGTAACGCAAGGATCATATTTTTAACAAGAGAAATCCACAACCTGTATTCTTCCATGGGTCTCCATACGCTCATCGTCGCTTCATAAACGCCCATCAATATTAAACTGTGGATAACGTAATCGAGAAGTGAGTAAACTACAAAAACAGCCAGACTGCCAAGAAGCCATTTTTTGCAATCCATACTTTACCTCCAAATATATTTAGGGTAACGAGTAGATGAATTCCAATAAAAACATCCCGGAACAGTAATTCAATATGTGTCTTCGCTGTATTAGGAAGGAAAATCTAAAAAATCATGAGCCCCTGTATTTGCCGCTGCCCTTAAGCAATAATCAGCATAATGATAATAAAATAAAAAGTCTCTTGCAAGTATTTATTTCTTCTCTGCAATGCAATGAACCTGAAAGTTATATAGTTTCTTTGCAGGGTAAAAAAGTAAATATTTGAGGATACTTCCAAGTGGTTTATATTTCCAAAAGAAATGAATAAATTTAAACAATGTATTATTTACTCTCTTCCAATCATGTTCCCCGTTAGATAGTCTAAAATCAACCGATGGTGGAAAAAAGTATTGAATATCTTTAAAATTACATTTCTTTAAAACAGTATCATAATGATAATATGAATATATATTTTCATTAATATGGTATTCTGCAATGTCTTCTTTACCGAATTCCCCTTTTTTTGTAAGAATTCCTGCTGATGGTTCACCTATCAATACTAGTTTACCACCTGGCTTTAATATATTAAAACAGTCTTTCAGAACTTCATCTATGGAGCTTGAATGGTGCAGTGCATTGACAAAAATAATATAGTCCATTGTCTCATCTTTTAACGGTATTTTATGCATATCTGCCTGAACCCGTTCAAAATACGTACCCTCTTCAATATAGTAATCTGAAGTTTCTAAGCCGATATTTTTTGTTGCTATTATATCCAGTGCTATTACATCTGCTCCCAATTTTGCGAATCTATTTGATGTCCAGCATAAACCGGGTGCCACATCAAGTAAGACATCATTTTCAGAAATGCCCAGCTGCTCAACCATAGTGATAAAATTTGCCTTGGCTGCTAAATAGTGTATTTTTTCTTCCTTAGATTCTCCCTCATAATATGGCATATTAACAGCCATATTCTTTATTTCCTTTACATCCATATTACTCTTTTCAAACCTATTTTCCATTCCATCTATTTCATCTGATACAACTTTGGATGGATTTATCAGGAAATTAACAACACCGTTTTTTATAATATATTCCTGACAGCATTTCGTACATATTATTTTACCGTCTCGAATTTCTGAATTGTTCTCA
>JBHPLC010000025.1:0-36176 GCA_042564455.1 Candidatus Zhuqueibacterota bacterium
ACTTATGTCCCTGAAGAGATACTTTATGCAGCAGATATTCTTCCCGTACGGATTCTCGGTAGTCACGAGCCGCATGATGTGACAGAAGCACATATTTTCGGTATGTTCTGCCCTTTCTGCCGTGATTGTCTTGCCCAGGGATTAAAGGGAAGATATGATTACCTTGACGGTATAATGATCGCTCAGTCCTGTCTTCATATCAGACAGGCATACACATCATGGGAAAAACATATCCCTGTAGATTTTTCTTATTATCTGCCTATGCCCAATAATGTTCAAAGTCCCCGGGCAGTTTCATACCTGGCAGGTGAATACAGAGAATTTCATTCGGCTCTTGAAAAATGGACTGGTAAAAATATTACTGATGAGGACATCCGTAATGGTATCGAAATTATGAACAAGAACCGCTCATTGCTACATGATATTTATGAACTGCGAAAACAGGCAGTACCTCCTCTTTCCGGAGAAGAATCAATGGAGATCGCGATGGCTCAGCAGATGGTTGATAAACGTGAGCATTCGGAAGCTGTCGAAACCCTCCTGACCAATATAAAAGATGCTGATTCGAATTCCGCATCGAACAGCGGCACAAAATTGATGATCCTCGGCAGCGAGGATGATGATATTCCTTTTGTACATATGGTCGAATCCGTTGGCGGAACTGTGGTTGTGGATGATCATTGTGTGGGAACCCGTTATTTCTGGAATAATGTGGAGGAAGGTTCGGATGTTTTTGAAGGCCTTGCAAAAAGGTATTGTGAACGCCCGGCCTGCCCGAGTAAAGACTGGATGGAAAGAACAAGGATCGATCATATACTCAACCTTGCGAAAGATTTTGATGTCAAGGGTGCGATAGTAATTCAGCAGAAATTCTGCGATCCTCATGAGCTTGATATTCCTGCAATTACAAAATCACTCAATGATGCCGGGATAAAAACGCTTTTTCTTGAATTTGACGTAACAGTTCCTTTAGGACAGTTTAAAATACGCGTTGAGGCTTTTCTCGAAATGCTTCAGGAAGAAGACTTATTTTAAGAAGGAGATGAAAGGATAATTATGCCGATTCCAACATATAAAACAGAACCTTTACAGTGCTGGAACAAAGCTAAAGAGATCCGTAATAATTTTTACAAAAGGTATGCCGAAGCCCACGATAACGGAGGCCTCAGATGGGCAGGAGGGGCATGGAGTTTCGGTGCGATCCCTGCCGGTCTTGGAGACGATGTTTATCCTTTGACCGGAGAACCCTACGGAGCAAGTATTGCCTTTGACCGGGATTTTTCTATCAGGTGCCTTGAGGCGGTGGAGAAAAAAGGATATGCACGCGATCTTTGCTCTTATATGAGAAATTATTCTTGATAAATACGCCTTCGGAGGTAAATTCCCCAAACCGGATTTTATGTGGCAGGACCATATTTGCTGCAGTCATGCTAAATGGTATCAGGTTGCATCTGAACTGGAAGGAGGTGTTCCTACCTTTTGTATCGATGTTGCGGTAGGACCGCATAAGGATTTGACTGATAACCGTGTTGATTACATTGTCGGGCAGATGCATGACGGGATCGAATGGCTGGAAAAAACTACAGGCAGGGAGTATGATGACGAGAAATTGATAAATGCTGTCTATAATGAATGCCGTGCTACCTCTGTCTGGGCGGAGATATGTACCTTGAACAAAGCCGTTCCCGCCCCGCTGGATGAAAAATCAATGTATGCTTTATATGTACTGGGAACACTTGAGAAGCACAGCAAGGAAGTTGCGGATTATTATGAAGAATTACGTGATGAGATAAAATACCGTGTCGAAAACCAGATCGCTGCGGTAAAGCATGAGCGGTGCAGATTGATGTCCGATACGCAGCCTCCGTGGGGATTTCTGAAAGTCTTCAGATATCTGGAAACTTTCGGAGCTGTTTCTGTCGGATCATTATATACTTTCGGATTGATCGGAATCTGGGAGGCTAAAGAGGATGGATCCTGGGGGGCCAGAACAACGCCCCAGCAGAAAGGTGTAAAAATTGAGACCAGGGATCAGGCGTTGAGAATTCTCGCTGAGTGGAATCTCAGCAAACCCGAATGGCAGCATTTTTATTCGCCCCATTTAAAGAGTGAAATGATGATCCGTATTGCCAAAGAATGGAAACTTGACGGTGTAATGCTTCATTATAACCGTGGATGTGAAGGATTGACGATAGGTATAGCCGAGAACCGCCTGGCATTGATCGAAGCAGGTTATCCTGTCATGACATTCGAAGGCAACATGGGTGATGAACGCGAATTCGATGAAGGGCGGACTAAAGCCCGGATCGACTCATTCATGGAAACCCTGGATGTCGGCATTATTAAAGATAAAACTGCATGATAATATTAAATAATAGCATGTTAAAACTTAGTAATTTTAGGTTTTTTATAATATTAAAGATACTTCCATGTGAACTGGAAAATGTAAATACTTAATTATGAGGAATATATGATCGGAATTGGTATTGATGTCGGTGCAAAGACCATTAAAGTAGTTGTACAGAAAGACGGTGCGATTCTGGTAAAAGACAAGACTCCCGCCGGTTTTGATGTATTGGACAGTACAAACAAACTGCTTGATGAGCTCCTTGGTAAAGCCGGTTTATCCCGGGAAGATGCTGATGTGATTACATCAACAGGGAGCGGAAGGAAAGAGATCGATTTCGCATTGAACAGTGTCACGGATGTAACGGCAGATGTGGCGGGAGTCATTTCGCAGTATCCCGAGGCTCGTACCATTATCGATGTCGGTGCGGAAGAAGGGAGGAGCATCCGCTGTGATGAAAATGGAAAGATCATTGATTTTGCCGTAAATGAAAAATGTGCTGCCGGATCAGGCGCCTTTACAGAAGCGATGGCGCGTGCGCTTGAAATTCCTATTGATGAGTTTGGTAAACTTGCACTGCAGTCCACAAAAGAAATTCCGATGAACGCACAGTGTGCGGTTTTTGCTGAGTCGGAAGTTGTCTCGCTTCTACATGCAAAAACACCGAAAGAGGATATATCGAGAGCAGTGAATGATGCCATTGCATCCAGGATAATTTCAATGGTGAAAAAAGTCGGATATGAAAATGAAATAGTATTGATCGGCGGTGTGGCGTTCAATGTCGGTTTTACAGAAGCGCTTAAAAGAGATCTTGAATCGGATATAATCATACCTGAAGAACCGGAGTTTTTCGGCTCACTTGGAGCTTCTCTTATCAAAGGTGAAAATTCTGAAAGGAAATAAATATGACCAGGGAATTCTGGCGCTGGAAAGAATATAACTGGAGTGATCCTGATATCGACTGGAAAAACGGATCGGTAATCGGTGCGGGAGTAGATGTCGGTTCGGTTAGCTCTCAGGCTGTAATAGTAATTGATGGAAAACTCTTTGCATATTCAAATATGAGAACAGGATCTGACAGTCCGAAGAGTGCTGAAAATGCGATGGCCTGGGCATTGGAAAAAACAGGAATGGCACTTGAAAATATAAATTATGTAGTCGGTACCGGTTATGGAAGAGTCAATGTCCCGTTTGCCGACAGGACTATTACGGAGATCGCCTGTCATGCAAGAGGCGCTAATTATATGTACGGAAATTCTGTGCGGACAATACTTGATATGGGGGGACAGGACTGTAAGGCCATTCAATGTGATGAACGTGGGAAGGTCCAAAATTTTCTTATGAACGATAAATGTGCCGCAGGGACAGGCCGGGGAATGGAAGTGTTCGCGGATCTTTTATCTCTGCCGATAGAGGATCTCGGTAAACTTTCATTTGACATAGAAGAAGAACCTGAACCGGTAAGCAGTACCTGTGTAATTTTTGCCAAGTCGGAAGCGACCGGACTTCTGCGAGACGGCTGGCCTAAAAATAAGGTGCTTGCCGCATACAGCTCTGCCATGGCGCATCGTGTAATAACACTACTCGAAAGGATCGGTGTGCAGGAGGATTTTGCAATAACAGGCGGGATCGCAAAAAATTCAGGAGTTGTGGATAGACTGACAAAAGAGCTTGGTATTAAAGCGCTAACGACTGATTACGACACACAGATCGCCGGAGCTTTAGGCGGGGCTCTTTTTGCTGAAGTCCTGGCGAAAAAAGCTGCAGGAAAATAAAAGGATTTAATTATGATCGCGCAATTCGGATATAAGGACGGTTCGGGAGAGTATTTTATCTCTATCGATACGGATAAATGCGATGGATGTAAGGACTGTATCCCTGTTTGTCCTGCCGGTGTCCTCGAAGTATGTGAAAATGAATATGATCCTCTTGCCGAGGAGATGATGGCGGCTGTAAAAGATGAACACAGAAAGAAGATAAAGTATTCATGCGATCCGTGCAAACCTGCCGGGAGTGACAAAGCACCGCCGTGTGTCGAAGTGTGCGAGCCAAAGGCAATAGTCCATTCCTGGTAGAGTATAGTAGTCTATTTAATTATGTATCAGAAATGAAATTATGATTAGTGTTAGAATAGATGAAGTAAAAATTTCTGCTCCGGAAGGTTCAACAATTCTGGAAGCAGCCAGGTCTGCCGGGATATATATACCGGTCCTATGCAGTTTTCCTTCTCTCGGTCCATTCCACTCCGCTGAATTATCAGACAGTGTTTACCAGGGTGAAACATTTATTACAGACGATTCGGACAACAATATAAAGTCCATCATAGGTTGCGGGATATGTATTGTTCAGCAGGAAAATGCAGACATGCCGGTTCCGTCCTGTAAGACTGAAATTTCAGAAGGAATGAGCATTTCTACCAAGTCTGACCTTATTCTGAAAAAACGGCGGCAGAACCTGAAAAAGATCCTGACAGACCATCCGCATGCCTGTTTGACCTGTTCCCAGCGTGAAGGTTGTATTCCGCTTAGTGATGTATGCCCGGGAAATGTTCCGATGAATGAACGGTGCTGTTCACTCCTTGGAAACTGCGAACTGCAGCGGATCGTCGATTATGTAGGGATTGAACCTGATACACCTAAATATGTAAATAATGACCTGCCCAGGATCGAAAAAGATCCTCTGTTCAGGAGGGATTACAACCTCTGTATCGGCTGTGGAAGGTGTGTGAGAATGTGTCAGGCGGTCAAAGGTGTATACGCACTTGGAGCAGTTGTAAAAGATAATAAGCTGGTCGTGGGCACCAAAAACGGTCCGCTCCTGAATGAGGCGGAATGTAAATTCTGCGGTTCGTGTGTTGAAGTCTGTCCGACCGGGGCGCTCATGGACAAGCAGAAACCACGTTTGCAGGGAGAAAAGGAACTTGTTCCCTGCAAAGACAGCTGTCCCGGCAATGTTGATATCCCATTATATGTCCGTCTGATACATGAAGGAAAATATCAAGAGGCAGGAGAGGTGATTTCGTCAAAACTTCCTCTGCCGTCTGTTCTTGGGAAAGTATGTTTCCATCCGTGCGAGGTCAACTGCCGGCGTGGGGAACTGTCCGGTCAGTTAAACGGAGCAGATGAAGCGGTTAGTATCCGACTCCTGAAAGATTTTGCCATGAGCCGGTACTCATTTGTTCATAAAAAGAATCCTGTTTTATCTACAGGGAAAAAAGCTGCAATTATCGGCGCCGGTCCGGCCGGTTTGACAGCGGCTTATTTTCTTAAACTAAAAAAACATGACGTCACCATATATGAAAAAGAACCGGATATAGGCGGAATGGTACGATACGGTATACCCAGCTATCGACTTCCCCGCAAGGTGCTGGATAAAGATCTCGAACGAATAAAAAATAGTGGAATTAATTTTAAGACCGGAACAGTTTTCGGAAAAGACATTTCCCTGCATTCGCTGAAAGACCAGGGATTTGAAGCGGTTTTCCTTGCTGTCGGCTTGTCAAAAGGCAGAGACCTGAATATTCCCGGAGAAGAAAATGAAAACGTTATCAACGGTATTGATTTTCTGAATAAAATTTCACAAAACGGAACAAATTCAGATCGCTTTGCCGGACAGGAAATTGTAGTGATCGGCGGCGGAAACGTTGCTGTTGATACAGCAAGAACAGCAGTCCGTTTGAAAGCCGGGAAAGTAACCATTGTCTGTCTTGAAGCCAGAGAAGAAATGCCGGCTTATACCTGGGAGATCAAGGAAGCCGAGGAAGAGGGAATAAATATCGTTAACGGCTGGGGTATTGAGGCAATAAATATTTCTGCTGACAAAAAACTGAACTGCAGTGTCGATCTTAAAAAATGTGTTCAGGTTTTTGATAACCGGGGGAAATTTTCACCTGTATATGATGAATCTGTTAATGATACTATCAACGGTGATAAAGTGATCGTCTGTATCGGACAGGAAGCCGAAGAAGATTTCCTCGACGGTATAGAAAAACTTGAGCTTAACAAACAGGGTATTATAAAAGTAAATAAAGAGACTCTTGAAACAGGGATTCCCGGTGTGTATTCCGGTGGAGATATAATTTCAGGCCCTTCATCAGTGATAGATGCTGTTGCTGCCGGGAGGAGAGCTGCTCGGTCGATCGATCTTTTCCTGGGGGGAAATGGTGAAATTGATGCAGACAGCTATTCATTTCAGGTTGAATCAAATCTGTTCATTGACCGGGAGGAGGGTTTTTCCGGATTAGAACGGATTCAGCCTGAACTTACAGGAATCCGTGAGAGAATATCCGGTTTTGTGCCGGTTGAAAAGACTTTTGAGGAAGCTGCTGCACAGGATGAAGCACACCGCTGTCTGCAGTGTGATCTCAGGTCGGTCATTCCGGACAATCCGTTTCCTCCGGAGGATGTTTTTTCGTTTGATCCGGAGATGATCAAAAAAATACCGGACAAAGAGGGTGTTGTTCAGCTGCTCAATGAAAACAAAGAGGTATTTGTCATCAAGGGAAGTGAATCGGTGAAAAATACATTGTCTGAAATGATCGAAAGCGGTAAAGAAGCGGTTTATTTCAAGTATGAACTTGATCCGTTTTTTACGAAACGTGAAAGTGAACTGATACAGCAGTATTTACAGAAGCATGGGAAACTTCCGGATGAGGGTGATGATCTGGACGACTTGTTCTGATCTCACATAAAAAAACAGATTACCATTAATTGAAAGTTTTGCTTTGAAAAATGAAGATCATGAATCCGGATGGATAAAGCGTAATATTGTGGATGAATCCCGGTTGACCGAGCTGATGGAAATGTATAAATCCCTTGGATTTGAGGTAAAAACAGAAGATCTCGATCCGGAAAAAGACTGCGATACATGCAATGAGTGTTTTACTGAATCTCCGGAAAAATATAAAGTGTTGTATACACGGAAGAAAGAATCATATAAAAATTATAAAAAAGCTGTAATTGCAAGGAGGAATCATGAAAGCAGCAGTATTTCATGGACCTGAACAGGCATTAAAGATCGAAGAAGTCGAAAAACCGGCTGTCGGGAAAAATGATATTCTTGTTAAGATCGCGGCATGCGGTGTATGCCATACCGATCTGCATTATATAGACCATGGTACTCCGACTTTTAAGCAGCCTCCAATGATTCTCGGGCACGAACCTTCCGGAATAGTGGCCGAGGCCGGAGCTGATGTCAAAAAATTTAAAGAGGGTGACCGGGTCCTGATCCCGGCGGTACTGACATGCGGATACTGTGATTTTTGCCGGGAAGGCCGCGAAAATATCTGTTCGAATATGATGATGCTCGGAAATCATATAGACGGGGCTTATGCTGAATATATCTGTGTACCTGCAAAAGATGTTTGCAGTCTGCCTGATGAAATCCCTCTTGAGGAAGGAAGTATTATTGCAGATGCGATCTCAACACCTTTTCATGCGGTTGTAAACCGAGCCTGTGTCAAACCGGGGGATTATGTTGTTGTTTTCGGATGCGGTGGTATAGGTATTAACATCGTTCAGATTGCGGCCGCTGTCGGGGGATCTGTCATTGCAGTAGACCTGCTGGATAAAAAACTGGAGACCGCCAGGAAGTTCGGTGCAGCAGAAACAATAAATCCCTCTAAAGTTGAGAATGTCGGTAAAGCGATCAAGAAACTGACCGGTGGCGGCGCTGACGTTGCGATCGAGGCTATCGGAATACCGGATACAATGGAGGCGGCTTTTGGGACATTGCGAAAAGGCGGACGCCTTGTGGTTGTTGGTTTTTCGGGAAAGAAGATAACCCTGAGTGCAGGCAAAATAATGTTTTTCGAGATGGAGATCGTCGGTAGTTTAGGCTGCAGACCGCTCGATTATCCCAAAATAATTGAATTAGCCAAGCTCGGTAAGATCAAAGTGGCTGAACTTGTAACCAACAGATTTCCTTTGGAAGGGATCAACGATGCATTTGATCTGCTGCGCAGTAACGATGAAAATGTAATACGATCAATAGTGATACCGTAAAGAAATTATATGGCAAAGAAAAAAGTAACCTCTATTGTAATTGACGATCTTTTATGTAAGGGTTGTGATATTTGCGTTGAACTATGCGTAAAAGATGTTTTTGACATTTCGGATAAGATAAACCGGCTGGGATATTATATTCCCATACCGGTTCGGATCGATGCCTGTAATGGCTGTATGATCTGTGAGCTGATTTGTCCGGAAATCGCTGTCGTGCTTGCTTTTGAAGAAGAGCAGGCCGCTGTTGAGAATAATGAATGAATTTAACTAAGACTAATATGCTGTCCGGAAAAGTAATATGAAAAAAGTGCAGTTTATACAGGGTGATGAAGCCGCAGCATACGGCGCTCTATATGCCGGCTGTAATTTTTTTGCAGGATATCCTATAACACCTGCTTCGGAGATTGCCGAAGTTATGGCTGAGGAACTTCCGAAAGTGAACGGTTTCTATGTCCAGATGGAAGATGAGATCGCAAGTATGGGAGCTGTTATCGGTGCGGTCTGGGCCGGAGGTAAAGCGATGACGGCAACTTCAGGTCCTGGTTTTTCACTGATGCAGGAAAATATCGGCTATGCCTGTATGACAGAAACTCCATGTGTACTGGTGAATGTGCAGAGATCAGGCCCATCTACAGGACAGGCAACTAAAGGCGCACAGGGTGATATGATGCAGGCTCGCTGGGGAACTCACGGTGACCACGAAATGATAGCACTGGCTCCGAATTCAATACAGGAGACTTTTGAGGTTGTAATAGAAGCATTTAATCTGTCAGAGAAATACCGTCAGCCTGTAATGGTGATGATGGACGGAGAGATAGGACATATACGGGAAAAAATCGTGTTCCCTGATCCCGGGGAGATCGCTCTGGTTAAGCGTAATATTACAGATACAAAGGTTGACGCTTTCGGCGGACAGAGAATACCGCCAATGATCGAATTCGGACAGGGATTCCAGGTGCATATTACCGGATCAACTCATAAGAGCAACGGAATGCGTGACGTAACTACTCAGACTGTGCATGATAAGCTTGTAAGAAGACTTTGCGAAAAAATAGACGGAAGCAGAGACGATATCTGTAAATATGAAGAACACTTTACCGAAGATGCGGAATATCTTGTTGTGTCGTACGGGGCAGCATCAAGGCCTTCCATGGGAGCGGTACTCGATCTGCGTGAACAGGGGAAAAGGATCGGTTTTTTACGATTGATCACAATCTGGCCCTTCCCGGACAAAATTGTACAATCCTTAAGCGGACAAGTGAAACGTATCTTTGTGCCGGAAATGAATCTTGGACAGATTTCCAGAGAAATTGAAAGGTTTGCTGCTTGCGATGTTGTTCCTGTCTCGAAGATAGGGGGGATATCACATACAATAGAGGAAATAAAGTCATCAATATCCAATATGATAAATTGAACGGATCAACTTAATCGGAAATAATAAACATATGCGGCATAGACATTTAAAATATCTGAGAGAAAATTTACTCCCGACTGCTTTCTGTTCAGGCTGCGGATGCGGAACTGTTCTGAATATATTCTGTCATGCGATAGACGAATTGAAGATCGATCCGAATGATATTATATCGGTGACCGGAATTGGGTGTTCCTCGTGGATACCCTCGCCATATTTTGCCGGTGACACACTGCACACTGCACACGGCAGGGCAATAGCTTTTGCTACCGGAGTCAAGGTAATGAAACCGGATAAACATGTGATCGTTATTGCAGGGGACGGCGATCTGTCCGGGATCGGCGGAAATCACCTTATACATGCCGCCCGGAGAAATATTAACCTGACCGTTTTTCTGGTCAATAACTACGTGTACGGTATGACGGGCGGACAGGTCAGTCCGACAACCCCGATTTATACTGAGACCACGACAACACCATACGGAAATCAGGAGCCGCCTTTTAAAATTGCTGAACTGGTTTCCGCTGCAGGTGCAGATTATGTGGCCAGGTGGACTACATATCATATTTTCCGGTTGAAAAAAGCAATGCAGGAAGCCATTCAGAAAAAGGGATTCTCCTTTGTTGAGATATGTTCACAGTGTCCGACAAGCTACGGAAGAAGGATCGGAAAACGTGAAGGTATAGACCAGCTGAATCACTTTAAAGCAAACTCTGTTAATCTGAATAAGGCTGAAAAGTTGACAACTGAAGAACTGGAAGATAAACTGGTTGTCGGGAAATTTGTCGACCGCGAACGGTCAGAGTTTGTTGAGAACCTTTATAATCTTAACAAGCGTGTTTCCAAATAAAACAGATATTAAATATTGACGATTATATACTTTTAAATAAAGCAGTAATACTGATCGAAATTTAAATTAAAAGAATTTTATATGAATATTAGATTTTCAGGTTTCGGCGGGCAGGGAATAGTTCTTTCCGGTGTAATTCTGGGGACGGCTGCTGTATATGACAGTAAAAATGCGATACAGACACAGTCATACGGCAGTGAAGCGAGGGGCGGTGCATGCAAATGTGATGTAATTATTGATGAAAAAACCATAAATGAGCTGGAACCGGACCTGTTAGACATTCTAATTGCATTTTCACAGCCGGCTTTTAATGAATATTTTCCCTATCTGAAAAAGGACGGCATATTATTCATTGACAAAGATCTGGTATCTTTGCCTGATAGAAAAACCTTCCCCGGTGAGGTCTATACAATACCCGCTACAGACCTGGCTTTTAAGAAATTGAACCACAAAATTATGGCGAATCTGGTTATGATGGGATATGTGATAAGAAAAACAGGTTTACTTGACGTGGAATCGGTTGAACAGAGCATACGTGAAAATGCTCCGCAGAAGTTTGTTGAAGCTAACCTGAATGCATTTAGAACTGGTCTTGAATTGGATTGATCAATTTTAGTTTTAGTGCAATATAAATTATTAATCTCCAATAAAATACAGAAATAAAATGCTTGAAATAAGATTTCATGGCAGAGGGGGGCAGGGCGCTGTTATAGCATCCGAGATGCTGGCAGCAATGTATTTTGAATCAGGGAAATATGTACAGGCATTCCCGGCTTTTGGAGTCGAGCGAAGAGGCGCCCCTGTTCTTGCATACACAAGAGTTGATAAAGATCCTATTGAGATCCATTACGGTATTTACAGCCCTGATCAGCTTGTGGTTCTGGACCAGACCATTCTTGAAATGGTGGATGTGACGAACGGACTGAAAAAAGGCGGATGCATTATTATTAATACTGATAAAACCACAGCTGAACTCGGAATAGATGAGAATTACGTAGTTTTTCCGATAAATGTAAACGCTATAGCGGAACATTTTTCTTTAGGCACCTCATCTTTACCGATCGTCAACACTGCGATATTAGGCGCATATGCAGCAGCTACGAAAGGATTCTCACTTGATCTTGTCGAGAAAGTCATTTTAGAATCCGTACCCTCAAAAAAAGAAGCAAATGCAGAAGCAGCAAAGGTGGCTTTTGAAACAATTATACAATTGAGACAATTAATCAATCATGAATGAAGTTCTGCTGAAAAAAATACGCGACCTTCCGATGGTAGTGTCTTTAACGGATACTTCCGGGAACAGGACCGGGGCATGGTCACTGCAGAAACCTGATTTTTCGACAAAATATCCGCCGTGTGCTGAGGGATGTCCGGCGCATGTTCCTGTCAGGGAGATTCTGGCAGAGGTCTTAAATCAGGAATTCGGGAGTGCGGCTGAGTTGCTGGTTGAGGCTAATCCTTTTCCCTCAATAACCGGCAGAGTATGCCATCATCCTTGTCAGCAGAGATGCCTTCGTGGAGATTTTGACGATTCGCTGGAAATCCGTGCTATTGAAAGGTTCCTGGCAGATTTTATTAATATGTCTTTTAGAATTCCTGAATTAATTTCTTCAGAACAGAAACGCATTGCGGTAGTCGGATCAGGTCCTTCCGGATTAGCCTGTGCATATTTTCTGCGTCTTAAAGGGTATGACATAACTGTTTTTGAAAGCCGGTCACATATAGGAGGAATGCTTTATGCCGGTATACCCCCATATCGCCTTCCGGAGGATGTCCTGAATAAAGAGATAGAACGGCTGAAAAATTTGGGGATTAAATTCAAAACGAACGTTAAAGTAACAAAAAAATACATTCTGGATGAGTTAAAGGATTTTGATGCTGTTTTCCTCGGGATCGGCGCTCATAAAAGTATGGGATTGGATCTGACAGTTAAAAAGAACGAACTGGTTCTTTCCGGCCTCGATTTTCTTTCCGGTTATGAAAGCTATAAAAGAAAGTTTAATAATAAAATGGTTGCGGTGATCGGGGGAGGAAACACTGCAATGGACGCAGCCCGGACAGCGCTCAGATTTGGCGCTGATGTTAAAGTTATCTACAGAAGGACAAGAGATGAGATGCCGGCTATTCCGGAGGAAGTCGAAGGCGCTTTGGAAGAAGGATGTGATCTGAAATTTCTAACTGCTCCGGTGAGATCGGAATATAATAAAGGGCTGATCGATCTTTATTGTGTAAAGATGGAACTTGGTGAACCGGATGAATCAGGCAGACGGCGTCCTGTCCCGAAAACCGGTTCGGAATTTAAGCTGTTTTTTGATTATGTTATCACTGCAATTGGAGAGATCCCGGACAGCGAACATTTTGAGGGAATAGTAGCTCTGAATAAGAGCGATATCAGTATAAACAGATCAGGTCAGACAAGTGAGCCATATATATTTGCCGGAGGAGATGCGGCAGGCTTCGAACGTACTGTGATCGATGCGATTGAATCAGGCAAAAATGCAGCTAAATCAATGATCAGTTACTTCAAAGGGAAAAAACTCCCGGAACCGAAAGTTAAGAATTCAGCAATTGAATTTGAAGATATTAATACAAATTATTTTGACCAAAAGGATGCTGTAAGTATCGGCAGTATACCTCCCGCGGAAAGAAAGACCGGTTTTGGTGAGATCATTGAAGGTCTGAATGAATCGGATGTCATTTGTGAAGCCGAACGGTGTTTCAGCTGCGGTGTATGCACATACTGCGATAACTGTATTATTTTTTGCCCCGATTATGCAGTTGTCCCGGCTGAAAATGAATACCTTATAAAAGATGAATACTGCAAGGGATGCGGAATCTGTATCGAGGAATGCCCCCGGAATGTACTCTTTTGGAGGCAGAAAGCATGAAAAAACTGCTTACAGGCAATGCTGCTGCAGCGAACGCAGTTGTACATGCGGGTGTTCAGGTTATCGCCGCATATCCGATAACTCCCCAGACAAGTATTGTTGAAAAGCTTGTTGAATTCTGCGGTGACGGTTCACTCAATGCGGAATTTGTTACAGTTGAATCAGAACATTCTGCAATGGCATGTCTAATCGGAGCAGCTTCGACAGGCGCACGTGTATTTACAGCAACAAGCTCTCAGGGGCTTGCATTAATGCATGAAGTGCTTCATTGGGCTGCCGGAGCAAGACTCCCGATCGTAATGGTGAACGTGAACAGGGCGATGGCTGCACCCTGGACAATATGGTGTGACCACACAGACAGCCTTGCCCAGCGGGATACAGGGTGGATCCAGTTCTATTGTGAAAACTGCCAGGAGACATTCGATACAATACTTCAGGCGTATCGGATTGCAGAGGAAGTTCTGATGCCGTGCATGGTCAATATTGATGGTTTTTATCTCTCACATACATCCGAACCTGTTCAACTGCCGGATTTTAATGTTACAGAAAACTTTTTGCCATATAAAAAGAGAGAGTTTATATTAGATCCGAAGCATCCAAAAACATTCAGCAGCGGTACGACTCCGGATTTCTTTTTTGAATTCCGTGTAAAAATGCAGAAAGCACTCGAAAATCTTGAAACGGTTATTGAAAAGGTAAATTCAGATTTCAGTTCGTCTTTCGGCAGAGATTATGAGTGTGTCGAATCATATGAAACGGAGGATGCCGATATAATACTTGTTACTGCCGGTACATTGAGCGGTACTGTACGGTCTGTAATTCGTGAAATGCGTAAAGATGGTAAAAAGATAGGTCTGCTCAAAATACGCAGGTTCAGACCGTTCCCTACTGAAGTTCTTCGGAATAAACTGAAAGGGAAGAAAAAAGTCGGTGTAATAGACCGGAATATTTCGCTTGGAGCAACCGGTATTTTTTATCAGGAGTTAACGAGCATATTATATGATATGCCGGAAAGACCGTCTGTGTTCGGTTTTGTAGCGGGACTCGGTGGACGTGATGTCGTACCCGCCGATATTTTGGAGATAATCAATATTTTGGAAAGTAATGATAAACCTTCCTCGGATATTTACTGGATAGGATTAAAACATGACCTTGTCTGATCTGAGAAAACCCCGAATACCAGAAGAGGAATTAGTATCATCCGGACATATAGCCTGTGCGGGATGTGGTGAGAGGCTGGCGTTAAAATTTGCCCTAAAGGCTCTCGGGCGGAATACGGTGATCGTTGTGCCTGCTTCGTGCTCAGCGGTCGTGGACGGAATGTTCCCGACTTCTGCGGTTTCGATTCCATATATCCATAACACATTTGAATCTACCGCAGCCGTAGCGGCAGGAGTCAAACGGGGATTTCAAATTCAGAATAAACATGATATAACTGTTCTTGCATGGGCGGGCGATGGAGGTACATACGATATAGGTTTACAGGCGCTTTCTGCTGCTGCGGAGAGAAATGAGGATATTGTCTATATCTGTTACGATAATGAAGCATATATGAATACAGGGATACAGAGAAGTTCCTCGACACCGTTTAAGACATGGACAACGACAACACCCCTTTCCAAACCGAAAATACAGCCCAAAAAGAATATAATGGATATTATGGCTTCGCATCGAATTCCTTATGCCGCAACAGCGTCAATAGCGTTCCCGGAAGATATGATCAACAAAATAAAGAAGGCAAAAGAAACGAAGGGATTGACATTTATTTTAACATTTACACCATGTCCGACTGGCTGGAAATCTGCACCTGAAGATACAGTGAAGCTCGCAAGACTTGCTGTGACAACTCGAATTTTTCCATTATATGAAATATATAATGGCGTAGATTATAAGGTTAATAAAGAGATCAGAATAAACGAAGTTGAAGAATATTTCAATATTCAGGGACGATTTAAAGATATAACGGAAGAAGACCTTAAGTATATTAAAGAAAATATTCAATATGACTGGGATTTACTCCTGAAAAAGGAGATGTAAAAGAAAAATCAATAGATTAGTCACAATGATAATATTAAACAAAACTTAAAACCATGATCCCTTATGTATATAGCTGATTTTAAATATCACAGACCCGCATCTGTTCCGGAAGCCTGTAAGATGCTTTCAGAATTTCCGGAAGCAGTTCTCCTTGCAGGAGGAACTGACCTGCTTGTGGAGATCAGGCAGGGACTCCGACACCCGAAAGATATTGTTTCATTGACGGACATACCGGAATTAAAGAATATAAATGAAACAAATGGTTTCCTGATAATAGGAGCGGGAGAAACTCATAACGATATTGCCGATTCTCCGGTCGTAGAGAAATTCTGTAAAACTATTTCCGAAACCGCATCTAAGATCGGGACAGATCAGATCCGGAATACAGGTACTATAGGCGGAAATCTCTGCACGGGCGCCTCATGCTGTGATTTTGCTCCGATCCTTTTAGCTCTGAATGCCGATGTGAAACTGATCGGCGTCAGCGGGGATAGAATAGTCCCGCTGACTGAGTTTTTTATTTCTCATAAGGATACAAGAATACAAAAAGGTGAAATTTTAACTGAGATAATTGTTCCCCGGCCAGAATCAGGAACACGAACAGGATTTGAGAAATTCGGATTACGCAATTCAGCATCGATCTCGGTGGTTTCCGCTGCTGTTTCATTGAATATTCTGCCGGACGATATACTGGAAAATGTATCGGTGGTTCTTGGCGCTGTGGCGCCGACTCCCGTTATAAGTTTTTCTGCGAACCGGATCCTTAATGGCTGTAATATATCAGATCTTTATGAAAATTCCGGTTTGCTTCAGGAAGTAGGCGAGGCTGCAGTTAAGGATGCAAAACCGGTCAGTGATATACGCGGCAGTGATAATTACCGAAGAGAGTTAATAAAAGTATTAGTGAAACGGCTGTTATTGAAAATTTTAGATTGAAATGATTTTAAGGCAAACACAGGCATTGAATAAATGAAACAGATAATCAATATAAATGTAAATGAAGTTGACTATGAAATTGCTGTAAAGCCCGGCAGTACACTTCTTGATGTGCTGCGTGAAGACCTAAGATTAACCGGTACAAAAAGAGGATGTGAACAGGGTGATTGCGGCGCCTGTACGGTGATAATGGATGGAAAACCGGTAGATTCATGTCTTGTTCTTGCGCTTGAAGCTGACGGTAAACGAATTAAAACTATTGAAGGCCTTTCCGACGGTGAAAACCTGCACCCGATCCAGAAGGCTTTTGTGGAAAAAGGTGCTATACAATGCGGTTACTGCACACCGGGAATGATAATGAGGATTAAAGCTTTTCTGGATAAGAATCCCGAACCTACAGAAGAGAATATCAAAACCGGATTAAGCGGGAACCTGTGCAGGTGTACGGGTTATATTAAAATTATAGATGCAGTAAAAACCGCCTCGGAATATCTGAAGGGCAAAGAACCGGAAAAGATCGAATATCAGCCGCAGAAATCAGCAATGGACCTGTCTGTTGTCGGGAAACGGCTGCCCAAGGTCGATGCCCCTGATAAAGCGACGGGAAGAGCAGTCTTTACGGATGATATCCGGCTTCCGAATATGATCTACGGAAAACTTCTGCTCAGCAGCGTACCTCATGCAAAGATAAAATCGATCGACACAACTCGTGCGGAAGAATTGCCCGGTGTCAAAGTTGTGCTTACAGGTAAAGATGTTCCGGATGTTACCTGGGGTACATCTCCGCCCCGTTATGATGAGACAATACTGGCAAAAGATAAGGTCAGATATGTCGGGGATGTACTTGCGGCAGTGGCGGCAGTGAATGAAGAGACCTGTTACAGGGCAATAGAACTGATCGATGTCGAATATGAAGAACTGCCTGCTGTTTTTACTCCGGATGAGGCCCTGAAAGATGGAGCCCCCCGTCTTTTTGACGACAAATATGAAAATAATATCAATACGCGTGTTGACCATCATTTCGGTGATATTGAAAAAGGGTTCGCTGAAGCGGATTGCATTAAAGAAGCGCGTTTCACCGGTAACCGGACGTATCAGAATCCAATGGAACCGCATGCTGTGGTTGCAGAATGGGACCGGTTCGGCAAAGTGACGTTGTATACATCTACTCAGGTGGTTCATTATGTTCATCACCAACTATCGCGAATCCTCGGACTTCCGCTGGGAAAGATTCGTGTTGTTATGAATAACTGCGGCGGCGGTTTTGGAGCTAAGGCCGCAACAAATGTTCTTGAAGTAGCTTCAATTTTTCTGGCAAAAAAAGCAGGATGTCCTGTAAAGATGAAGTTCAGCCGCGAAGAAATGTATCTCTACGGCAGAGGCCGCCATAAACAGTATATTGATCTTAAGATCGGTGTCAAGAAGGACGGTACTATCACTGCAGTTAAACAAAAGGCAGTGCTGGAAGGCGGCGCATACTCCAGTTTTGGTGTAGTTACAACTTATTATGCAGGATCGATGCTTCCGACATTATATAAATTCCCCAATTATAAATATGACGGTTTCAGAGTCAATACTAACCTGCCTCCATGCGGAGCTTTCAGAGGTCACGGTTGTCCCCATCCGAGGTTCGCTTTCGAATCGCTTTTATCAATGATAGCAGATGATATCGGAATGGATCATATTGATATTCGCCTGAAAAATGCGATGGAACCTGATTATCATACATGTAACGATCTTGACATTCACTCATGTGAATTCACCGCATGTCTTGAAAAGGTCAGAGAGCGATCAGGCTGGAACAGCAAAAAAGGAAAGCTTCCACCGGGGCGGGGGATCGGGATAGGATGCGGAGGTTTTGTTTCCGGTGCAGGATATCCGATTTACAGATCGATGTTCCCCCATTCAAATGCTGTGATCAAGGTAGCGGAGGATGGTTCGAAAGCTGTTTTGTTTATCGGTGATGCGGATATTGGCCAGGGTTCCGATACCGTCCTGGCGCAGGCTGCTGCAGAGGCAATGGGTATCACGCTTGAAAGAATGAATGTTGTTTCAGCTGACAGTGATATAACTCCCTTGGGTTTCGGAGCATATTCAAGCAGAGTAACTCTGATGGGAGGTAATGCCTCCAAAATGGCAGGTGAAGAGGTGAAAAAGAAGGTTTTTTCATTTGCCGCAAAGATGCTGAATACAGACGAAGATAAACTTGAAGCTAAAAACAACAAAGTCTATGTAAAGAATAATTCAGATAATTTCATTACATGGGAAGAAGCGGCTGCCGCATATTTTTCTGAGAACGGTCCGCTGATTGGAAAGGGCCATTATTCACCTCCGGAGGGACTCGGCGGTAAATATAAAGGCGCTGCTGTCGGTACATCTCCTGCATATTCTTTTTCTGCTACAGTATGCGAAGTGGAAGTAGATCTGGAGACCGGGAAAGTAAACGTCCTTAATTTTTGGGATGCACATGACTGCGGAACAGCCATTAATCCGATGGCGGTTGAGGGACAGGCCGAAGGCGCCGTTGTAATGGGAATGAGTGAAACACTGTTTGAAGATGAGGTTTTTGATACTAACGGCAGAATATTAAATCCTGACCTTCATAATTACCTGATAGCCACATCGGCGGATATCCCGGCAATTGATACTACTATCGTTGACAGCTATGAGCCGGCAGGCCCGTTCGGTGCGAAAGAGGTGGGCGAGGGAGCAACTCTTCCTATTCTCGGAGCGCTGGTTAATGCAATATCCGATGCTATCGGTGTCCGTCTGTATGAGCTGCCGGTTACGCCTGAAAAAATTCTCAACGCAATTAACAGCAGAAAACAGATGTGACAACATTTATATAAATCCTGATTTGACTTGACATTATTGGATACAATGTTTATATAATATTATAATTCTTATCATACAGACATCAGAAAGATAAAGTATGATAAATCAAAAGACTTTTTTGCCCGCAAATCCTCAAATATCAAAAATTCTTCAGAAAATCTCAATAATTAAGCAGAATAAACTTGATGTGAGAAATTTGCATCAGCTAAGATCGCTGTTTAATGAACTTGTAGTTCAATTAAAACTGTGTGAAGGCAAACAGGCGAAAGACTTTTTCGACAGACACGATTGTATATTGAATCTAACCGGACTTTATGAAAAATATAATATAAATTTACCTGAGCTCTGCCGTAAATGCAGAGATGTATCATTAAACCATGAAGTTTGTGAAGAAATAGACGGAGTCTTTTATCCGTATTACTATTCGTGGAACTGGTAAATTAAGGTTCTAAAAATCCGGCTTTATTCTCTCTCATTGGTTACTTCTAAAATTTCTATATTTATTTTATCAAATAATTTTATATTATATATTATCTCATATATAAATCCGTTTTTTATTGATACTGATCTAAAAAAATATGATAGAAGAAATATTCCCACGGCTTTACAAAATCAACATACCGTTGCCGAAGAATCCCCTGAAATTTGTAAACTCATATGTGATATCTGACGGGAATCGGAATCTGATAATCGATACAGGATTAAATCAGGATGATTCTTTTATCACCATGCAATTCTGTCTTAAAAAGATCGGCGTAGATCTGTCAAAGACGGATTTTTTTATAACACATTTTCATGCAGACCATATAGGACTGCTTGGAAAACTCGCTGATAGAAATTCCAGGATATACTTTAATGAACCGGACTCTGCTCTGATAAGCGCCGGAGGATTATGGGACGAGACTATTGAATTTCATAACCGCCTCGGTTACCCCATGCAGAAGCTAATAGATTTCTTAGTAGAACAACCTGCATATAGATATTTTGAGAAAGGGAACCTTCAGTTCAATAGGGTTTTTAACGGGGATGAAATAAATTTTGGAGATTACCGTTTTATTTGTGTCGCGACACCGGGTCATACAAGAGGTCATATGTGTCTGTACGAACCGGATAAAAAGTTCCTTATTTCCGGTGACCATATTATTGATGATATCAGCCCGAATATTTCTCAGTGGTTTGAGAATGAGAATCCTGTTGCGGAGTATCTTGACAGTCTTGATAAGGTTTCTAAATTGGACATTGAGGTTGTCCTGCCGGGTCACAGGAGCTTGATACACGATTGTAATAATAGAATAGATGAACTTCGGAAACACCATCAAACACGTATTGATGATATTATTAACATATTAAAAACCGGACCGGGCGATGTTTATGCTGTTGCCTCAAAAATGAAATGGGATATAAATGATTTCGGGTGGGATGATTTTCCGGTATTTCAGCAGTGGTTTGCTTTCTGTGAAGCACTGGCGCACCTGACATACCTTGTTTCTAAAGATTTAATAAACAAGACTGTTTCGGAAAATGGAATAGTATACAGCATTATATAAATTAAGAATAAGATACCTCAGAAGAATTAATTCGATATGGAAACAAATGATAGAAACAAACTGGTCTCGCTTATCAGAAATGCGTCAAGTATTCTGATATTTACCGGGGCGGGTATCTCCACCCGCAGCGGTATTCCCGATTACCGCGGTCCGCAGGGAGTGTGGAAAACGAGGCAGCCTGTTTATTACCAGGATTTTATGTCCTCCGAAGAAGCACGGATAGAATACTGGGATTTCAAACTCGAAGGGTGGGAGGCTTTTCGAAATGCCCAGCCGAATGAGGTTCATAAGTCGATCGCTCAGCTCGAGGATTCCGGTAAGATATGCATGGTAATTACACAGAATATTGACGGACTCCATTTTCGCGCCGGCACATCGGAATCAAAACTAATCGAGATCCACGGGACCGACCTGTATGTTGATTGTCAGACATGTAATCTCAGAAGTCAGCCGGAAGAGCATTATAAGTATTTTGAGGATACACGTAAACCACCTATTTGCAAATGCGGCGGATTCCTGAAACCGGCAACTATCAGTTTCGGTCAGCAGCTCCACGAGGAAGATGTCCTGCGGAGTGCACAGGCTGCAGAATCTGCGGATCTGGCTATCTCACTTGGTTCGACACTTGCAGTCTATCCTGCGGCTTCGTTCCCGCTGATGGTCGCCGAACGCGGTTATCCCTATGTCATAATAAACCGCGGTGAGACCGGACATGATGAGAGTGACCTGGTCACCTTACGCTTTGAAGGCGACGTCGCCGAGATATTCCCCCCGGCAGTTGAGACTGCGTTGGTTTGATTTGAGTAGTATAAAAAAGCCTCGCATTGCTGAGAGGCTTTTTTATAGAAGACGAGCCCGCTGATATAATTCTTATCGAAGCACTATTTTTCAACAATTGAGTATTCATATACCTGCATGCCGCGAACTTCATCGACAATATATAATTTGTCTCCGAAAATGCGCAGCCGATCACAGAAATGTGTCAAAGGAATCGCACCGAGAAGTTCTCCTGTGGGTGCAAACACTTCGAGTTTAAGCATATCTGTTTTTAGATTATCAGTTGCACCCTGGACTGTAACACTCATTTGATATTGTCCGCCTGCGCCCATCGAAACGGATGTATGCCTTCCCGCTTTTTCATCTTCACGGATCATCCTGTCTGCGGTCGCAACCCAAATTCGTCCCTTTCCATCGACACCGATACCGTATGAAATATCTCTGAGATTCGGTTTTTTACGCTTTATCTTCTCTGCTTTTCCATCAGCACCGACAATTGTCATATCAGATGACGTCGGAGGAAGCATTTCTTCATAATTCAGCTCTCTGTCGATCCTGAGAACAAGCTCACCGTCGTTTGAGTATTTTTCTATTCGGTTTCTTTGTTTAAAGGAGACAAATGTGTTGTTTTCCCGGTCAATGGCGAAATCAAAATTATTTCCCGATCCTTTTGTTATCGGATCCTCGTACTCAAATGGTATTCCGAATGTGCCTAATTTTTCACCGTTTGTATTTAATTCCATTAATAACGGTGCAGCTTTGGCTTCTTTATCTGACATGTCTATATCCATCGTGACTACTCCTCTAAAGGCAGATAAGACAATATTTCCATTTTGTTTCAGAAGCAGATTACCAACGATCTTATCAAAACGTATTGTCTGTTTACTTTTTCCATTGGAAAAGAACACCTGAATTCGTTTATTCTGCTCGTCTCCGACAAATAGGTTGCCTTCGTTGTCTATTGTAATAGAAGTCGGGCTTCTGAATTCACCCGGCCCCTGGCCGTCCCGTCCGAAAGTCTGAAGGTACTTTCCGGAACGATCGAATTTTTGTATCCGGTAATTACCCTGATCGAGAACATATATATTCCCTTCATGATCCACAGTGACATCAACAGGCATATAAAACATCAAATTTTCATCCGCTGTTTCAAGCGAACCTATGGTTTTTACAAACTTCAGATCGATTTGGGGATTTTTCCCCCAGAGTCCGGTATCTCCGTTATGCACGGTACTGACACCGTCTATATTTTCGATTTTTTGCGCAAAATTTTTCCCCGGAAATCCGAACATCAGACACAAAGCGAGAACAGCGCCGGTTAATTTCCTGCTGTATTTCCACATAATATCCTTCCTCTCTAAATATTATAATTGTATTTAATTACCCGTAAGACTCACTTTTATGTAAAAAAGTTTTATGTTCAAATAATACAGCATATAGTAGTATTTGTTTCAGTAAAATTAGTATTTAATATTACACGTCTATAATGTTCGCCGGTAATGCTTTATAAGTTTTGCGGAGGAAAAGCCCGCCTAAGGCGGATTGTACGTCGGCAAAACAAGTTGGAATGATTTGCTTATAAATTAAGAGATACATTTAGTTGATGCAAGTATTTTTTATTACCCTCCTTTTTCAAGTTATATTCACGTCTTAGTTTCATCGTTTGCTGTTTGATCTTTTCTCTTTTTGATATGATCTTTTCATCTCTTCCGTAATAGACATCAGCTGGAGTAAGGTTGTCCAGAGACTCATGGTATCTGTGGTTGTTGTAATATTCCACGAATGCCGCGATCTCTTTTTCCAGCTCTTTTGGTGTATAATAATTCTGTAAGTTAATAACATTCTTGATCGACCGGTGGTACCGTTCTATTTTTCCCTGCGTCTGCGGGTGATAGGGCGCTCCCCGTGTATGAGCAATACCACGCTTATCAAGATAATCTTTCAGTTCAGCTGAGAGATAGCATGGCCCGTTATCCGAGAGCAGCCTCGGCCTGTGTCTGACATGAACTTTCGTCACACCAGTTTTTTCAACGGCCATATCCAGCGTCTGTTTGACATCATCTGCTGACATTGTACTGAACAGCTTCCATGAGAGTATATACCGTGAGTAATCGTCCATCACCGAAGAGAGGTAATACCAGCCCCAGTGAATGATCCTGAAGTAGGAGAAGTCGGTCTGCCACAGCTCGTTTATACGGACAGTCGGGTGCTTGAACTTATCCCTTGCCGATATAACAATATATGCCGGACTGGTGACCAGATCATATAACTTGAGTATCCGGTATACGCTCGATTCTGAGATAAAGTATTTCTGCGTATCTGTAATATGCCAGGCAAGCTCCCTGGGTGATTTATCAGGCTGTTCTAACGCTATATCCACCACCTGATCCTTCACGTTATCAGGGATCCTGTTCCAGAACTTCTTCGGATTTGGCTTTCTGTCCGCCAATCCTTCATATCCATCATCATGGTACCGGCGATACCAGTTGTAGAACGTGCTCTTGCTTATATCAAGCTCTTCCAGAGTGCGTTTTACCGGTAATGACGACTCCTCGACCAATCTGATCGTTTCCATCTTCTCTGCCTGTGAATACCTCATGTACCGTCCGATCCTTATTCCATGCCATTCAAACTTTTTTTAAGCACACGGTTCTTCAGGGACAGCTCAGCTACAAGCTGCTTAAGCTGCTCATTCTCGTCACGAAGATTATGTACTTCATTGCTGTTAGCTTCACGGATGGTGTCTCCCTGAAGCCGCTTCTTACCGGCTTCCAGGAAGTCTTTGCTCCATCGGTAATATAGATTGGGGCTGATGCCTTCTCTGCGGCAGATCTCCGCTATACTATCTTCACCTTTTAATACATCCAATACAATACGGATCTTCTCTTCTGCAGAAAACTTCCTCCGCGTCCTCCTCTTGATATCACGGACAATAGATTCAGAACTCTTTTTCGGACTCATCTCAACTCCTTTCAAAAGACAGTTTTAAAAACTTGTTAATAGTACACATTACTGATCAAATTTTCAAGATGAACTCTGATTAACTGCAATAAGTCTATAACTTATCTCCGTTAACCAGATCACCCAAAACCGTCTCTTAACTTTAGGCACTTTTTAGTCCAACTTGTTCTGAACCGCTACAGGCGGATTAATAAAGTCTCGCTTGTACTAAAGAATGCGGGGAACACCCAATCATGCAGAGCGGGATGGTGGTTTTCAAGTATTGTCAGCTCTCGCACAAGGGTAGTATTTGTCCTAATAATACTTCCAAATACTTATCAAACACTTCTTCATTTCTTAAAATATTCCAATCAGAACAACTTTATCGCCAAAATTTTGGCATACTCATTATGCCTTTAATGCTAATAATATTTTCAATTTAAAGTAAAATCCGTATTTCATTTATGTATAAACAATATAATACTTTTCCAGAACTTTACAAAAAACTATAGGAGCACTGTCATGATTGATACAATACATATTTCTCTAAAAAAATTTGAAATCTTAAAAGAAAACAATTTTAGAATCCACCAATCGAGTGTCAGTTCTAAAACAGGGGAAGTGGAACCAGATTTTGTTCTTTGGGAAAACGACAGTGGCAAAGTCAGGGGTAAAAAAGCATGTCATAACTCAGATATCATAAATGTTACAATCGAACCATTTTTTGGAAGAGTTTACTGTTTTGTTAATTTCTCAGCATCGAAGGTTTTCTATGGAAATTCAAATTACTTTCCAGTAAATAAGAATCAGTTCAAGAGAGTAATTGATATAGTTGGGGATGAGCTATTTAAAATTGGGATTAAGACAAATATATATGAAGCAGAGCTTCGAAGAGTAGACATCTTTGAAAATGTTGTCACTGACAGGCCATACAACTTTTATTCCACTGTATTCTCAGAATTCAAACCTTCCCGTATGAAAAAAAGTTGTTGTAATGGGAGTGTGTTATTCTGGAATAAACAACATGCGATTAATATATACGATAAAAACAAAGAGATGAAAGACAAAAAGCAGAGTATCACAAATCTACCATCATTTGTGACAAGGTTTGAATATAGAATGTTAACTATGAACAAAATTATCAATTGTCTAAAAGTAAAAACAATCCAGGGACTGTGATAACTCTCACTTCGCCTTACAGATAGAATTATCATTCATTTTACATTTTAATACCTCATAAGGGATCATTCCATTCAAAGCTTTATGCGGTCTGTGAAGGTTATAGAATTTTTCCCATTCTTCGAGTTTATTTTTCAGATCAACATCACCTGTATAATTGAGTAATTGATAAAATTCCTGCTGATCAGTTCTGTGCGATCGTTCTACTTTGCCGTTTAGTCGTGGAGTTGCCGGTTTAATATAAACGTGTCGTATTCCGATATCGTTTAGATGCCAGTGGAACTTTGCCTGGAACTCATGGCCGTTATCTGTGCGAACTGTATTTATGCGGAACAGGAACTTATTAACAATGAAATCGATGAAGTTTATCGCATTCTGCTGCGTATGCCTCTCATAGATCTTAAGTGCACGTATCCTCGTTGCATCATCAATAGCCGTATATTGAAAACGTCTTACTCTATCGCCATCCGGGGTGTGTAACGTAAGGAACTTAACATCAACCTGTATATGATGACCGGGAACCTGCTTCTCGTATCTGTGGGTCTTTACAGTTCTCTTTTTTGCAATCTGAGGTAATCTGCTGATACCATGTCGCATTAGTATTCGATATGATGTGGATTCTGATATCTTAATACCATGATACCGGTCCAGATACATTGATATTCTTTCAGGGCCCAGATGATAGGTCTTACGCAGATATAACACCTTTTCTTCTATATGAGCAGGTGTACGTAACGCTGGATTCTTTGGGCATGGCTTACTGTTAATTAATCCTTCTTCACCGTGTTCTACATAGGCTTTCCGCCAGTAATAAAAGCTCTGTCTGGATATCCCAAAGTACCGGCAGGTCTTCGCATTGTTACCACTCTCTTCTGCATGCTTAAGTACTTTCAGTTTCCTCTTTATATCTCTTGTTGCTTGAGTCATTGTCTACCTCTCAATTAATCCGCTTACAGTAATAACGGACTAATCATAAATTGACTTCAATAACTGTCAAGCAAAGTGTGAAATATCATACTTTGTAGCATTTGACGAAAAATTGTGTTATTATACGTAACAGTTCTCTATCTCTTTTTTAATAATAATTTAGGGGGGTAGTTGGGCCTATTATTTTGACTTTCTTACATCCTTAACCGGACACTATTGATGAAAGATACAGAATTCATAATTACCTATGAAAAATACCAACATAACAGAAATCCGTTTATGATCATTTAGAAACTGTTGGAAGGATATGGCGAAATTTATTGAAATAGATGATATACCCCAAAAATCCGGTTTTTTTGTAAATGGAAGGTTCATTTGTTTAATTGCACATAATTTAATAAATACCATTTCATGCTCTTTCAAAGAATTGAGTTGGTGAATATCAAATAATAATAGATAGATTCATAATTCGAAAGGGGATTCCCAATGAAATATCTTAAGTCAGTCTTCTTTCTTTTGGTGGTTTGTTTTCCAGTAACATTCCCAGTGTTTGAATTCAATGCACAAGTAATTCCGCATATTAGTAACGGGAAATCTATATACAGTTGGCAAGAGGATATGAAAACTGCGTATTTCTATGTTCGCTTCCAAGGAAAGGTACCCTATATAATTATAAATCATTTCCCTCAAGTGTCAAACTTACAGAAAGCACTACGAACAGGGGTAATAACCCTTAATAACAAAATCCTTAATCCTCCCAATCTGTTTCCGAATTATTATAGAAGCAATCCGGTCTCTGAGATCAATGGTTCGCCTGAAATTTATTTGGCCGAAATAGGTTTTGCTCCGGGTGACAAATTGATTTCGCAGAACGTTTTGCCTGACGGAACAGGGAAGAAGATTATGATTACTACAAAGAAATACTGGTTCTATGATGATTCTAATAGTCCGTTTATAATAATCGAATGTGAAGAATTTTCTGAAAATCAGACAGCGGAGGAGTGGAGTATTGCACGTTCGATTACCTCGGCTAAGTCAGGAACGGTTCCCAAAACACTTGATATCGCTATACCTGAAAAGATTACAAATAAAATGGATGAGTTAATGAAGAATTTTATCCCTGAAGAATACTGGAAACCGGATGGAGAAGTAAGGAAAATTCTTGGTAAACAGTTTTGGATCTCTACTTCACCAATTCGTGTAACTGACAAAATCGGATCAGAGTTGATGTATTACACAGGGATTGTATCGTATGGTGTGAGGGGTTATTATGGGCAATTATATCTTTTTGATTCTGAAGGTAACGTTCTTGATACTAAAGAACACTTGGGGGGAAGCAGCTACATTGGATTCGAAGGATTGACCGATCTGGATGCTGATGGAACCCATGAGCTTATTGTAAGATGTACTGGATATGCTGGGGGGATTGAGTTGCTTGAAATAATATATAACGAGGATGGTCAGCTGAAGCTAGAGACAAAACTGAAATTCAATTTTTTTGAAAGTTGATATTCTAAAATAAACAATCTAAATTATCTATATGAAAGCGCATTAATATCGTTTGGAGGTTAAAATAGCAGAATGGAATAAAAATAATCCTGCGTGTCCTCCTCTTGATATCACGAACTATCGATTCAGAACTCTTCTTTCGACTCATCACAACTCCTTTCAAAAGACAGTTTAAACAACTCATTAATTGTACACATTACTGATCAAATTTTCAAGATGAACTCTGATTAACTGCAATAAGTCTACAACTTATCTCCTTTAACCAGATCACCTAAACCGTCTCTTAACTTTAAGCACTTTTTAGTCCAACTTGTTCTGAACCGCTACAAATAAAAGATTATATGAATTACTTGAAAATTTAAGTAAAGAAACAAAAAGTGAATTTTTATTTCCAAATGATAAAGGTGGAATGAGAAAAACTGATTTCAGAACTGCACTTAATTCTGCACTGGAAAAGGCAAAAATAAGAAGAATTAGGTTTCATGATCTTAGACATACCTTTGCTGCAAATTTCCTTATGAGCGGTGGAAGAATCCTTGCGTTAAATAAATATCTTGGTCATAGTACTTTAGAGATGACGATGAGATATGCACATTTATCACCAGATTTTATTGAAAATGAAATAGATAAATTAGATTCTTATTAAGAAATATGCTTCGTTTTATTTCTACTTTTTTCACTGTGTTTGGTTTTATTTATGTGACCAATCCGTGACCCAAACCCCAAAATGAAGAAAAAGCCCATTTTTCAAAAAAATGTCAAATGGGCTTAAGTTGTTATTATGTAATACTTTACAGCTTGCGGAGGACGAGGGACTCGAACCCCCAAGGGCGTAAACCCGGCGGTTTTCAAGACCGCTGCCTTACCAATTAGGACTAGTCCTCCTCCGGTATTATATGTTCCTTTTACAAGGACACTAAATATAGTGAATCACACCTTAAAACGCAAGAAAGTTTGTTTAATAATAAATCAGTATCATAAAATTCTTGCTTAAGATATTCATTAATATTTAATTGTCATACTAACCAACATTAAGAACCAGGCTTGGTGATGTATAAGATTGATACTTACAATTTCGGGAAAATGGTCGTGAACGGGCAGGTTTTTACAAACGATTTGATCATCCTTCCAGACAGGGTAATCGGGAACTGGCGGAGGAAACAGGGACACAACCTGCATACCGATGACCTGAAAGAGGCCTTTGAAGCAAAACCGGATATTCTGGTTATCGGTAAAGGTACAGTCGGAATGATGCAGATACCGGATCCAACCCGCAGAGCACTTGAAACCGCCGGAATAAAAATTCATGAAGCCAAAACAGGCAGGGCGGTGGAGTTATTCAATGAACTCAGCAGGCAGTATCCAACCACCGGCGCTTTTCATTTAACCTGCTGATAAAGTGCTATACTTAATGATCTTAATAACTAATATTAAACAAACCTTGTGATAATATTTATAGTCAGATCAATATTCTTTCCCGTTTTAAATCGCAATATTTCTATTTCTGTCTATGAATAAATCGAAGTTTATTGAATATTTCTACCGGAATATAGTATTCAAAACAGGGATGTAATTGCATATTCCTTTAAAGTGTATTTATTATTATCTTATTTATGAGCATTAATTAGTTGATTTTTTAGAGGTTTGTTCTTAAATTTCGGGTTGTTTCTTATCGTTTGACTACAATTCCAAATATTGTTTCATTTTTACTTAATCTCAGAATATACATATTTGTGATAAATAATATCTTTACATCAAATATTAAATCTTAACCGGAGGATTTATGCGATTTTTAAAGCAAGGCAGGATCCGCCTCCATTTTGCTGTACTGATCATACTATGTTGTGTGTTCATTTCTTCGGCAGTTTGGGGCCAGGATGCCTATCAGAAATTATCGGATACTGAAAATCTTGTTAATAAGTATCCGTTCGTGTATGCGATCACTAATGCTGCCGTGATTGTCGGTAACGGCCAAACAATGAATAATGCTACTATTATTCTAAAAGATGGTCTGATCGCAGATATCGGTTCCAGAGTGGAAATTCCCGGCGAAGCCGTCGTGATCGACGCTTCCGGAATGACCGTTTATCCCGGATTATTCGATTCACACACCAGTCTGGGTTTTGCTTCCGGCGGTGGTGGAGGCAGCAGAGGTAATTTCCAGGCACCACAGACTCAGCAACAGGGACAGAGAGGCGGACAGCAGCAGACTGAAGAACCTCCTCCCCCTTTAAAACGCGAACATGACCAGAACCTGAGACCGGATAAGTCCGCAGCAGATGATATTAACTTCAACGACAGTAATTTCGCAGATGCATGGTCGGCAGGTTTTACCGCAGTATTATCAATAAACAGACAGGGTGTTTTCCCGGGTAAAAGCTCAGTGATACTTACTCATGCTGAAGATCCGATGCTGGGAATTCTCAATAACTCATCCTATCAGTTCATACAGAGCAGTGCTGTACGCGGGGGATATCCTCAGACTTTGATGGCGGTTATTGCGTTTCAGCGCCAGGGCTTGCTGGATGCACAGTATTACCTTGATATCAATAACAGAATGAAGAACGGTAAAAAAGGCTTTCCGAGAATGGGATATGATCCTGTCATCGAAGACCTCTTTCCTGTTGTAGCCGGTGATGAAACCGTTATAATTCCCGCTTCTACCGAAATGGAGATCAAAAGTGCTGTAGATCTGGCAAAACAATTTAACCTGAAATATATGCTGAGCGGTGTAACCGAGGGTTACAGAGTGCTTGACCTGCTTAAAAGTGAAAAAGTGCCTGTTATTTTAAGTGTTAATTATCCCCGGGCACGCAGTACTACCGGTTATGCATTCAATATGCCGTTTACACCTTACGAGCCGACTCCACCTCCGGGCGGAGTAAGACAGGGCAGAGGTGGTACAGATCCTGCTGCCGAACTTGATGAAAGGATCAACGGCCAGCTTCATGGAAATGCTCTTACTCTTCATGAAGCCGGAATTCCATTTGTATTTACATCCGGTGGTTCATATGATAATTTTCTTGAAAATATCCGGTTAGCTGTTAAGGCGGGACTTCCTGAGGATGTTGCTCTGGCTAAAATGACAACCGAACCTGCAAAAATGTTCGGTGTCTCCGATGTTATTGCTACTGTTGAAAAAGGAAAGATCGCAAATCTGGTTATAACTGATGGAAATATTTTCGGTGAAAATACGGTAATTAAAAATGTATTTGTCGACGGAAAGAAAGTTGAATTAAAAGAATCATCGGCTTCACCGGCACAACGGGCAGGGCGAGGCAGATAAATCTTAATACGAAAAAAATATAAAAATATAAAGGAGAGCATTATGCACGAGTTTAAAAATAAGCTGATCTTTCGGCTGATTATGGTGTGCATGATAATAATAGGTTTTTCTCTGCCTGTTTTGGGTCAGGATATTCTGATCAGGAACGCAACAGTCATAACCGGAACAGGAGAAACAATAGAGAACGGATCGGTGCTTGTTCAGAATGGTAAAATAACCAGGATAGGCGCTAATATCAGTGCACCGTCGGGTGTAAAAGTAGTAGACGGCTCCGGTAAATTCGTCATGTCGGGTATTATTGATGCGCATTCACACTTATCCATCAATGGTATAAATGAAGGTACGACCCAGAACTCAGCAATGGCGGATGTGTCTGATGCATTACGGATTGATGATTACGGCACATGGAGAGCGCTTGCCGGTGGTGTTACGGCCATACACACTCTTCACGGAAGTGCAAATCATTTCGGCGCTAAGGATGAGGTCCTGAAGCTTAAATGGGGACGTTCGATCGAAGAAATGAAGATCGAGGACAATCCGGAAGGTCTTAAAATGGCCCTCGGTGAGAATCCGCTCCGCAGGGAAACAAGATATCCCAATACAAGAATGGGGCAGGAATTTCAGATACGGAGTTATTTTATCCAGGCCCAGGAATACAAAAAAGCCTGGGATGATTATGAAGCAAAGGTTGCCGGAAAGATGTCTCTGACTGAGGCCGAAAAAGAATTTGGTCCTATTCCTCCGAGAAAAGACCTGAGACTTGAAACCTTGAAGGATGTTCTTGAGGGAACAATAAGGGTTCATGTTCACGGTTATGTTAATTCGGAAATGGCAATGATGCTTGAAATGGCAAAAGATTTCGGTTTCCATATCACCAGTTTTGAACATGTTCTGGAAGGTTTTATGATAGCTGATGAATTTGCAGAGCAGGGTACGGTTGCCTCAGCATTTGTCGACAGCTGGAATTACAAGGTTGAAGCATCACAGGCTACACCTTTTATGACCGCTTTGATGACAGAAAGAGGAGCAGTTGTCAACCTGCATTCGGACAGCGGTGAGCGTATACGCCGTTTGAATCTCGATGCTGCAAAAACTCTCAGATATGGTGACACAATGACTGAAACAGACGCACTGAAGACTGTGACACTTAATGCAGCAATAGGTATAGACCTTGAACATAGAATGGGAACACTTGAAGTAGGCAAGGACGGAGACATTTCTATCTGGGATGCTCATCCGCTATCTGTATACTCAAAATGTGTTATGACGATCATAGAAGGCGAAGTTTTCTTTGACAGAAACGAGGCTTTGACAACTGAAAAATGGCTGCAGGGTGTAAAACCAATATTCTAATTAATCCAAATGCATTTGGAGGCAACAAATGAAAAAACTATATATATTACTATTGATCGCCTGTATTGCATTATGGTCGAGTACCGGTTTTGCGCAGAATTTTGCGCTGACTAACGGGACTATAGTTACTGTATCAGGCGGTACTATTGAAAGAGGCACACTTCTGATCGAAGGTGAAAGGATCTCTGCTGTTGGAGCATCGGTAAGGGCTCCTTCCGATGCCGAGGTCATAGATTGTTCCGGGCTCTTTTTATACCCGGGTATGATAGATCCTAATACAGATATGGGTCTTTTTGAAATATCAAATGTAACGGAATCGCAGGACCAGACTGAAATGGGTGCATTTAATACCTTTATCAGGGCCTCTCAGGGAGCCGATCCGAATACCAGATTAAAGGGTATTGCGCGCTGGAACGGGATAACAAATGTGATCACTGTTCCAAAGTCAGCCGACCGGGGTATGTTTGCCGGTCAGGAAGTTCTGTTCAATCTCGGCGGCTGGACTGTAGCAGAGATGTCAGATAAAGATCCTGTTGCTATGTCTATGACATTCCCTAATTTTGCTTCTGGCGGCGGCGGACGAGGAAGAGGCGGCGGTGGTGCACAAACGGGACAGCGTGGTGGTGCCGCTCAGGGCGGAGATCAGCGGGCGACTGCTCAGAAAAGCATAGATTACTGCAAAGAAATGTTTGAAAATACAAGAATATATATTAAGGCAAAAGAAGATTATACCGCAGGCAAACGTGCGGATGCTCCTGTCCATGATGTTGTGCTTGAGGGTCTGATCCCGGTGGTTAAAAAAGAAATCCCTCTAACTATTTCTGTCAGCGGTGTTGATAATATGAGAGAAGCGATGAAATTTGTTAAAGATAACGATATAAAAGCGGTTTTTGCCGGTGCATCTGACGCTTTCAGAATAGCAAATGAACTTGCAGAAGCAAATATCCCTATACTATATTCTCAACTTCTTAGTACTCCAGGTCAGGCAGAACCTTATGACCTTTACTATGCTATACCATCTATATTGAATAAAGCAGGTGTGAAGTTCGCCTTTTCTATTTCAAGCACTTCAGGTATTCAGAATTTACCTTTCCTTGCCGGAATGGCTTCTGCATACGGGCTTCCGAAAGATGCAGCACTGAAATCAGTTACTCTTTTTCCTGCAGAGATGTATGGTGTTGATGATATTCTGGGCAGCCTGGAAGTCGGTAAACTTGCAACGGTTGTAGTAACTGACGGAGATATGCTGGAACCTGCGACTAAAGTGATCCACGAATTCATCAGAGGGAATAAAATTGATCTTACGGACAATATTCAATATCAGCAGTATCTTAAGTACAAATCGCGTCCGATAAAGAAATAGCAGTCAGTTAATATTTTATAATAAATAGCCGCATCTACGGGTGCGGCTATTTATTTGCATAAACCATGGTAAAATATATATTAATATTACAGTATAGGTAAAATAAATATTGTATATTGTCATAAAATAGTTAAATTTGCTCTAAATGTCAATTTGGCTTATCATTGGTACCTTACAATAATTATAACTGTTTTATGAAAATAATAATAGTCATTATTGCAGTCAGCCTTTTTTGTTCTATAAGTTATGCGCAGGATGAATTGATTGAATGGATGATTGACAATAACAGTGATCTGACAGGACAGACTGCTATTATAGACCATCTTGAATCCCTTGCTAAGAATCCCGTCAATATAAATTCGGCAAATGCTGAAGACTTTTTGAAAATTCCCGGTATCACAATTATTCAAGCCCGAAAAATAATACAATTCCGGGAAATAAACGGGAGGTTTCATAATATTTCCGGCTTGATGGAGGCCGCTGAAATATCAGTTGAATGGTTTATACTTATCGAAAAGTATATAACAATATCTGAAAAGCTGATATATCCCGAAATTATCATAAGACAAAGAAATCAGCGGAATATTGAAAGATCAAGAGGGTATAATAATGGAAATTATTCGGGTTCACCCCTGCGCAGTTATTCCAGAATAAAAATTCTTATCCCGAAGACTTTCAGTGCAGGATTCCTGGTGGAGAAGGATCCTGGAGAATCCTCCTTTATTGACCACACGGTCGGATATGTTGATCTCTTTTCAGAAGACAGGAAATTTTATCTTCTGCTGGGAAATTACTCTCTGGATTTTGCTCAGGGATTGACTGCATCAAAACAGAATTATTTAAAGAAGAGCAGAGAAACGGTCAGGACAATCTTCAGGAACGAACACGGTGTTTATCCATATTTGTCTTCGAATGAATTTGGAGAATTCACAGGTTTATATGGGAATATTAAACTTGAAAATGTCAGTTTATCACTATTTGCTTCGAAAAGTCGGAGAGATGCTTCGATAAATCATTATGGCCAAATAAGCAATATTCTGGACTCAGGATATCACAGAACAGAAAATGAAATAGATAATAAAAACAACCTGGAAGAAAATGTATCGGGACTTAGAATAAAATATTCCACTAATAGGGATTTTATTTTAGGTGTTACTTGTTTAAGTATGAAATATGATCCATCGATCTACGCAGATAATGAAAAGACCGGATTAAATGAATTTAGCGGTAACAATCTGAAATTAATCGGAACTGATCTTGTCTGCAGTTTTAATAACAGTCAGCTATTCTGTGAATTCGCCGGATCTATACCCGGTTCTTTTGGTTTGGTGACCGGGATCGTTTGGGAATTGACAAAGCTTAGATCAGGATTGATCTACAGAAACTACGGATCAGATTTTTATTCACCATATGGGAGTTCATTCTCGGATAACACTTCTGAGATAAGGAATGAAAGAGGATTGTATTTTGGCGGAAGGTATAATATCAGTAAAAGTATTAAAGTTGATTTTTATCTTGATGTTTTTGAAAAACCCCTCCGCACATCATCAGTACCGGTTAAACAGTCATTGTATGATTATTTATTTCATCTCAGCTGGAGCAGAGGTAAAAATTCCTGCTCTGTTGACTGGAATCGTAAAAATAAATTTGGGAAGAGCAGCTATCTGATCCAAAACAAAATAATACAGACAAATTATGAAGAACGGTTTTATAACAGACTAAGATTTGAATTTCAAAGACAATTAGATACCGGCCTGCTCTTTTATTCACGTTTTGAATTAAGAAGTCAGCAATACAATAGTGAAATAAAAGGATTTTCAATTAATTTATTCAAAGATCCCGGATATGTTTTTACTTCCCGGATCAAGTTGGATTATTCTTCCGAGGAAAGAATTATTATGCAATCCTCATATTTTTCTGCGAATAGTAATCTTATATATCAGTATGAGCAGGACATGCCGGGAACATTAAATGTTAAGGTGTTCTCAG
>JBHPLC010000026.1:0-35133 GCA_042564455.1 Candidatus Zhuqueibacterota bacterium
TTAAGCGTAAATCTATATACAGTATATACAGCAATAACACTTATAACGATACTGTATTTTTGGAAATGCAACCTTCTTCCGGGAGAAAATCTTTAAATGAGAATTATAATTTCCAATTCTTCACCGGATCCGATTTATGAACAGGTTTCAAAACAGATCAAAGCTCAGATCATTTCAGGTGAACTTATTCAGGGCGATCCCCTGCCTTCGATCAGGAAACTCGCCATGGAACTGCAGATCAGTGTAATAACAACAAAAAGGGCTTATGAAGAACTTGAAAAAGAGGGTTTCATCGACACGGTTGGAGGTAAAGGCTGTTTTGTTGCTATGCAGAACAAGGCCCTGCTAAAAGAGAAAAAGATGAAGACCATCGAAGAAAAACTGAGCGAGATTGTCCTGGATTCGAAAAAACTTGGAATAAATATAAACGAAATAATCGAAATGCTGTCAATTTTATATAACGAAGAGGCTTAATCATGACTAATATTCTGGAAATAGAGAATCTAAGAAAAGAATATGATGACTTTGCGCTTAATGATGTTTCCTTTTCTCTGCCTGAAGGTTTTATCATGGGTCTGATAGGACCTAACGGCGCAGGAAAAACGACTACCATTAAACTGATAATGAACCTTATCAGAAAAAAAAGCGGAAGTATCAATATATTCGGAATGGATCATATACAACATGAAATAGAGATAAAATCCCGGATAGGTTTTGTCTACGACAATCCGAATTATTATGATCATCTGAATTTGAAACAGATTAAAAATATCATCGCACCATTCTATAAAAACTGGGATGAGAAATTATTTTCCGATCTTGTTGTTAAGTTCGATCTGCCGCTCAAAAAGAACCTGAAGAAGTTTTCACGCGGAATGACAATGAAAGCTGCGATAGCTCTTGCACTTTCTCATCATGCAGATCTCATTATTATGGATGAACCGACCTCCGGTCTCGATCCGGTGTTCAGGAGAGAACTGCTCGAACTTCTGTACGATCTTCTTCAGAACGAGAAAAAATCGATCCTGTTTTCAACTCATATAACCTCTGATCTGGAAAAAATTGCGGATTTTATCACTTTTTTACATAAAGGTAAAATCATTTTCTCAATGACAAAAGATGAGGTAATGGATAAATTCGCAATTGTAAAAGGCGGGAACGACCTTATTTCAGAAGATGCCAAACGGTTTTTCAAAGGTCTTCGTTCAAGTGATTATGGATTTGAAGCTTTAACAGACGATGTAATAGAAACAAAGAAAAAATTCGGCTCCGATATTGTGATAGATAAAGCAAGTCTAGAGGATATTATGTATTTCAGCAACATGAAGGAAGAAAATGTTTAAACTGATCAAAAAAGATTTTATTGCCGGAAGATTATTCATAATTATTATTCCGCTTATTATGATGTTTGTATCAATGATCTCAATTTCACTGATATATGATAAGACCGGAAAAATGATAATAGGTATTTTCGCACTTATAGCACTAATGATCAGTACGGTAACATCTTTTCTATTCTTTCTTGTTGACGCGGCATATAATGCTGAACAGATATATGCGAGTCTACCGATAAAAAGGTCTAAGATAGTATATGCCGGATTTTGCACAACAGCTATACTGGCATTGACAGGGGTTTGCATTATGATCTGCGAGGGATACCTGACAGTATATTTTCTATTTAATTCTGATCCCGAATATTTAAAGATTTTCGATCTGAAGATCTTAGCAGCTATGGTTTCTTTTATCCTGATCATCCTGTCATTTTTTCTTCCTTTTGTATATTCTTTCGGACCGGGAAAAGGAGCAAGCGTTGCCGGAGTATTTTTTATCGGCCTGACTCTGCTGAAACCGGTTCTTTCGTTTTCCGTTAATGCACTCAACGGTATTTTTAAATTTGATACGGAATATCTGCTTTCAATTCTGAAGAATATAATTGATTGGTTGATGGGATTGAAACCTGTGGAAGCATATTTAACTCTTGCAGGAGTACTCGCTTTGTTTCTATTGACATCAATAACCATATCGGTCTGGTTCTTCAAGAAAAGGGACATTTAAGGGAACATAAATGAGATTATACAATTCATTGATGTATATTTTTTTACCGTTAGTGATTACCGGTCAGTTTATTAATCATATTCTGGAAAACTTTGTTTTTCCATGTTTTATTGAACTGAACAATATGATTCTTTGTGCATCAGGTGTGCTGAATCTGAAAACATATATTTGTACTAATATCATAATGATAAGTGTAATCGTGATCCCTGTTTTAAAGGACAGATCGGCAAATTGTATTGATAAGGGAGAAATTTCCAATGTTTAGACTGCTGCTGAGAAAGTATTTTCTGGAAAATAAAAGATTGTATCTGACGATCATTTTTTTCGGTTTAATAATATCAAGTTCAGTAATTTTCAGATATTACTCCTGGGATGTCTATTTTATGTATTGTTGTATAATTATATCCTCTATGATTTTTGCAAGCAAATTTACAGAGATTAAAACAAATCTTGAATCATTTTCCGTTAGCCTTCCCGCTTCAAGAAATATATTGGTTTCTGTAAAATTTATTTTCTCATGGTTAGTATTCCTGTCCGGAATAATATTTTTTGGTCTGAATGCTTATGTTTCTGACCGGTTATATACCGATCCCGGAACTGATATTAACATGCTGATCAACATGAAAACACTTTTTATGTCTGTATGTTTTTTCAGCATTTTTATAAGTTTATTTTCTCCGGCAATATTTAAATTCAAGATCATAGGAACAATAATTCTATTTATAGTCTCTTTAACAATGGTTATAGCGGTATTAATATATATTTTTGAGCCTCAAACCGGCAGATATTCCCCTTACTTCTCGGAAGGTGAATTTTTGCCCATGCTGACAACAGCAATTATAATGCTTATATCATTAATAGTGTCGTTCATTTATTCACGATACTTATATCAAAGGAAAGAAATTTAGGAAATATCATGTTGGGGAATCTGGTTTTAAAAGACTTAAGAGCATTCGGGAGGGCAATTATTATTATAGGTCTTCTCAACTTATGCCTGAATTCTATTTACATAATCTACGGTAAAACACGGATAGAGGAGTTTTTGCTCATTGGGACAGGGCAGATAACATTCTATATAATTTTACTGGCTTTGATCGAAAAAACAAAACATGGGGAAAAACTGCTTACAAGTCTGCCGCTCAACAGGAACTTTCTGGTACTGGGACGTTTTATTTCTGCCTTAATAGTTTCTTTAGCTGGTCTGATTTTTTTGTTTGCAACTGGTCTGTTCTTTCTGAAATATACTGATTATTCACCTGTCGATGTTGATTTCCTGACAAATATTAATCTGATGTTCCTGTTAGTTTCTTACCTGATAATATTTGTATGCATTTTTATTCCGCTTAGTTACGCTTTCAACAGGATATGGGTATTTATTATTTCATTATACATTTGTATTTTTGCATTTATATTCAGTTTTTTATACCTCGATATGTTTGACTTTTTAATTTTCCCACAGAATAATCTGACAATGATTACAAATATTATCGGATTATTATTAATATCTGCGGCCTCTTTGTATTTTTCATTTAGCATTTCAATCAAGATCTACAACAAAAGAGAGATTTAAAAAATTATGTTATTAAAACTTGTAATGAAAGATCTGAGAGCATTTGGAGTATACCTGATTTTTGCATCTTTAATATTAGCTTTTAATACCGGAGCAATGAGCCAATATCTTCACTATTCATGGAAGGGTTATATAATTATGACTGCTTGTCAGATATCTTTCATTCTGGCTTATACTCTGATTCAGGAAAAAGGCAAAAAAGCAGAAATCCTGTCGTGCAGTCTTCCGTCAGACAGGAAGTCAATAATTCGCTCAAAATATCTGCTTATGTCTTTTGTTACTGTATATTGTATTTTCGTGTTCCTTGCCTTTGCATATATATGTTTGTATCTCTTCCCCGAAAGACTTGTAGATCCCTATTTAATAAGCAGTCCATATTCTTTGTTATTTGTATTAATTCTTGCTTTTACATTTGTCAGTATATATATACCGTTATATATCACATTTAATGCTATATGGCTGCTTATTAATTTAGCTCTCCTGAGCATACTGATTACGGTACTTCTGGTGTACGGGATCCATCCCGGTTTCAGTTTGGAAAATATAGATATTTCCGGTTCCGGGAATAATTATTATGTGATCATGTCTATTTTAGTACCTGTATTCCTGTATCTGTCCTACAGACTTTCATTATTCATATTCAGCAGAAAAGAACTGTAAGATATCTCAGACTAATATCTACTCATCAAAATATTTGTGAGGATCACAAATGAACTACTCAAACCTGTCTGCAATTTTAAGTCTTATCTCCGTCGTATCAAATATTGTATTAACAATGATCATCGTTCACAGACTTATGAAAAGAGGAGTAAAGATCAACTTCTTTTTACTGAGGATGCTCTACCCCAAATATGTTCATCAATATAAAAAGATAATCATAAATGAAACCGGCAGGACTCCCGTAATTTTTTACTTCTGGCTGATAACAATAAACGCCGCATTAATATTTGCAGTCATCTGGTTTATTCAAAGGTAGATTATATATCCACGATAAAAGCATTATTACAAAAATTCCTAATTCCTTCCTTGAAAATTATCAAATTTATTTATAGCTTGTTTTTACAGTTATTAATTCCTCCTAATAATTAGCGGAGCAGACATGGCGGATAATCCCAACGAAATAATTCAGCAGATACTTAAAAAGATCAATAACGCATGGATTCAAGGCAATCCAAAGGAAATGGAGGAATTTTTCCACGAAGATATGGTCATCGCTATCCCCGGCGGACAGAGAGTATGCAAAGGGAAAAATGCCTGCATCGACAGTTACAGCCAATTCATCAAGAATTCAAAGATCCACACAGTAAAAGAATCCGAGTACTGTATAGATGTCTGGAGCAGCACAGCAGTCGCAAGCTATAGTTTCGAGATCGATTATGAAATGAACAACAAACGGTATTATGAAAAAGGAACAGACCTGTTTGTGTTTAACCTTGTAAATGATAAATGGCTGGCAGTCTGGCGCACTGTTCTGTCGGTCCCGGAAAATACCAACGTTTGATCCACATATTTTTTTCACTTAAATACTATATAAAAGCAGACGATTCTATTTTTTATTGCATTTCTGAAACATTTTTCAGACCTTGTTTCTCAGAAAAATACTCATAATGAAACAAGAGAATAAATTGAGCGACCTCCCTCAAAAAGCAGAAATATATAACAGGTATCCTTTATCAAGTATTTTTATTTATAACGGCACTACAACCCTGCACTATATCCTGGGCGCCGGCGGCATAATACTGGGATATAATTTTTTTCCTCATGCTGGTTACATGATCTGTATCCCCTATCTTCTGTTCTCTTTTTCAACAATGTATGTTCTTATGCCGCTTCGTGTTTGCCCTAACTGCCCCTATTATAAAATGAAAGATTCTCGATGTATATCGGGAATGAATATTTTTTCACGAAAGATCGCTTCAGAAGGCAGTACAAAGAATTTTCCAAACCGGGCAAAAGGTGTTTTCTGTGACAACAATCTATATATGGCTTCTCTGATCTTCCCAATAATCTTTATGCTGCCAATGCTTTTCATAAATTTTTCCATCCCTCTTCTGGGAATTTTTCTTGCTTTAATCAGCCTACTTATATACAGAGTATTCATCATATTCCCAAAGATCGCCTGTCTCCACTGTGCGGCAAAATTCAAGTGCCCCCAGGCTGAAACAATGGGTGTCAGGGATTTATAAAAATTCAGCTAAATATAATTTCTAAAAGGATCCAAAATGAATATTATTTGGATAATTCAACAATTAGACAATAACGGCAAATTGATCTCAGAACATTTTAAGGACATTTCAACTGAACAGGCAAAATGGAAACCTTCCCCGGACAAGTGGTCGATGCTGGAAGTCCTGAATCACTTATATGAAGAGGAAAAGGATGATTTCAGAAAAAGACTCGGCTTATTGCTTACTGATCCGAAAACAGCCTGGCCTCCTATCGATCCAGAGAGATGGGCGGTTGAAAGAAAATATAATGCCAGGGATTTAAACGGATCCATGGAGAACTTTCTTAAGGAAAGGGATGTCTCGATCAACTGGCTTAAAAACATTAAGGATCCGTCATGGGATAACGAATACAGGAAACTTAAGACAATTAATGTCAGAGCAGGTGATCTGCTTTTCTCATGGGTGGTACACGATCTTATTCATATTCGTCAGCTCACTGATCTGAAAATTGACCATCTGGAAAAGAATCCTGCATATTCCACCAGATATGCAATGCCTTAATCAATATTATTATCCGGTATAATGAGCATGGATAAATTTATTTAAGTATTTTCCATTTTAGAAAATAAAAACACATAATCTGTCAAACTTTTCTTATATTTATTCCGTCTTACATTAAATCGTATAATTTTACCGAATAAAATGATCCGGGAGGATAGAATGCGTTATTTTGTTTTAACATCCTTGTTAATTATTATTGTTGGCCTGTTCATTGTCTGCGGAGGCGAGACAAAACCGCCGGAGACGGAAATTATAGATGGTGTAACATACATACATAACGAGAATCCTGACTGGGGTGACAGTCCGAAAGTCTCTTTGAAGTTCATACAGAAGATCGGCGAACTGGATCATGAAGACAATAATTATCTGCTTCACAAGCCTACAGATATTGCACTTGATGCAGAAGGCAACATATATGTTCTTGACTCCGGAAACACAAGAATCCAGAAATATACCACCGACGGAAAATACCTGCAGACAGTAGGTAAAAAAGGTGACGGACCGGGTGAACTGCGGATGCCGCACTCTGTTGATGTAGACAATGAAATGAATATATATATTTCCGACATGAATAAAGCCAAGGTATTCTCTCCTGAGGGAAGAGAAGAACGTTCTATACCATTCGGCGGTTTTCTGACACCGTTTAAGATATTATCTTCCGGTGATTTTCTAAGCGGAGGAGGTACCTCAGGCGGATTTGCATCTATGGGATCCGGAGCTACAATGGCGTTTAGTGCTGTCTCAGCTATGCCCTCCGGAGGCAACATTGTATTCAGCGGTACAGGCAGTGATGTCAGTATTTCAATCGGTGAACCTGAATCAGAAGAAGATGAAAAGATCGAACCGAAACTGGTGAAAATATTTGACAGCAGCGGGAAACTGAAAAACTCTTTCGGTGAATCTTTAGATTACAATGACAATATGATGAACAGCATGGGCAATTCTATTTATACTGCTTTTGATCAGGAAAACAATGTTTTCATATCTTTTCAACATCAGAACAGAATTGAAAAATATTCACCGGACGGAAGGCTCTTATGGAAAGCCGACCGGCCACTGAATTATGAGATCACAGGCCCGATAGAAGAAAAAACAATGGAAATAAGTGAATCATCTGGTGATATGATGATTTCTCTTAAAATGCCAAAGATCAACAATGTATCAAGAGGGATCGGAGTAGACGATCTCAAAAATGTGTGGGTAATGACCTACACTAAGCAGCAGGAACAGTACGATCCGGAAAATCCGGAAAAAGAACGTGACACAAAGCTGCATATTGAGATCGAGATATATGATAATAACGGCACCCTTCTTGGAAAACTTCCATGGGAAGAGGAGTTCGAGCCGACTACGAACTGTTTCCACATGTTCGGTGACCGCCTGTTCTTTATTAGTACTGACGGTGTCAGTGTTTATGAGTATAAAATAATCTACAGTCAATAATCTTTTTTATGTGATTAGATATCAATGTTTCTGCGAACCGAGCAAAGCAGTGTGTGACAATTTCTGCTGTGAAATAGATTATTCAGAATTTTCAGACAGCACCTCGGAGAGATTACCGTGTTGCTTCACTGCTCGCAATAACAAAATAGACTTGATCAGTTATTATCAAGTCTGTCTTACAGCATTATTGGTTTTCTACCTGCGCTATATGATTTTCTCTTCGATTTTTTGTGTTCTGCGTCACCAAACAACCTGCATACCTGCATAATTTTCGCCTTTTCAATTATTTTTTGAAATATTTTGAAAAAAGTTGGAATAAAACTGCTGATTAATTGTATATCATGCATGGCATCTGGCATCATGGTGTTTTGCTTCTGGTGTTCAAACGGGTGAAAAAATAGGTTTGAGTTATAATTCGCTATTCTCTGGGAGGTTAATATGGCGAAGAGGATCATTGTATTTTGTTGTGCGATATTATTTATTTGCACAATCGGCACTAAAATATCCTATTCTCAGGATATTACAATCGGATTGCTTCAACTGAATCAATCCAAAGCCTTTAACGGTTATACACTTTTTGCTCCGAACAGATCTACAGACACATTTCTTATTGATAATTTCGGAGGTGTTGTTCATGTCTGGCACAGCGAGCATGAACCGATCAATGTTGTCAACCTTCTCGAGAACGGTAACCTGATAAAATTATGTGAACCTGATGATGAAGAGTTCAACGGCAGAGGGCTTATTCAGGAATATGACTGGGATGGGAATATTGTCTGGGAATATGACAATACCAGGCCTTATGCCTGGATGCATCATGACATTGAAAGACTGCCAAACGGCAATACTCTCGCCGTCATTAATGATAGAATAGAATATCAGGATTGTATCGATGCCGGCCGAAGACCTGAACTTATATTTGAGGATTATATCATTTCTGAAAGTATTATTGAGATAAATCCACAAAAGGAAATTGTCTGGGAATGGCGTTTCCGGGACCATTTATCCTCAGCATCGGGCGGAACGGTTAACGGAAAATCTGTAAGCACTGATACTACCGATCCGGGAAAAATGAATTTCAACTATACACCAAGACTGAATACCGACTGGATCCACATAAATGCAGTGGATTATAATCCCGAACTCGATCAGATAGCAATTTCATCACATTTTATGAGCGAATTCTATATCATAGATCACAGCACTGCAGATTATATAAACCCATCAGCAGGAATAGAGGCTGCAGCAGGCCCGGCCGGCGACATACTTTACCGCTGGGGTAATCCTGTCTCGTACAGTATTGGAACAGAAGCGGACAAGATACTGTACGGTGCGCATGATATTCAGTGGATACTTCCAAATAATCCCGGGGCAGGCAATCTATTAGTATTTAACAACGGCACACAACGCCCGAAAAGATTTTCACGTGTTGATGAAATAATTCCTCCGCTAAACATAAACAAAACTTATGATCGGCAGCCTGCATCAATATTTGGACCGGCAGAACCGGTCTGGAAATATACTGCTCCGGTCAAAACAGATTTTTTTTCCAGACGCATCTCCGGTGCACAAAGACTTCCCAATGGGAATACATTGATTTGTGAGGGAGATCCGGGAAGGTTTTTCGAGGTGACAAATGAGGGTGAAATGGTCTGGGAGTATATTAATCCGGTTACAAGAAATGGACCCCAACCGCAGGGAACTGTAATAACCCTTGGAAATGGAGTATTCCGCTGTTACAGATTTGCACCAGATTTCCCAGCATTTGAGGGAAAAGCGATCACCGCATCAGAACCGCTTGAAGGATTCAACATAGTCACTTCTGTTAATGATAATAATATTCTGCCTCTCACTTTCACTCTACATCAGAATTACCCTAATCCCTTTAATCCGGTTACGAACATAAAATTTGACCTTGATAAAACAGAAAATGCAACTTTGCTGATCTATAATTCTCTCGGTGAAGAAGTAAAAACTATCGTGAGTCAGCTGCTGACACCCGGAACACATGTTTACACCTGGGACGGCAGTAATAATTCCGGATCGAAAGTATCTTCGGGAATTTATTTTTACCGGTTGACTGCAGGAAATCAGGCCGGTCTAAAGCGAATGATATATATAAAATAGCATTTTTTTAGCCTAAATTAAAAAGCTCTGTTGCAAAACAGAGCTTTTTTTGTTATTATACTACTGGGGGAACTTCTATTATTAGATTCAAGTTTCCAAAAACGGTAAAGCATTTAGATTGCAGAAAGCAAACGAAAAGCTGATATCCGGACCTACCTTCTCTATTCGAAATCGATGATGTCTTGAGATTGAGCTTCAACAAAAAGTTGCAGACGTAACATTTTGCCGGTTTGATATTCTTCAGAATATAAGATCAGCGTTATGATTTGTTTTGATGTTGAAACGTATGTATAATTTAATTCGCTATGCGTGGGGAGTTTTTATGGTGAAAAAGCATCTTATTGTCCCTATTTTAGTAATATTAATTTTATCAATCAGTAGAACATCATCCTTCTGTCAGGATATTACTTTAGGTCTGCTGAGTATTAATACTTCAAAGACATTTGTCGGTTATACCCTGATTGCTCCGAGCAGATCACCAAATACCTACCTAATCGATAATTATGGTTATGTCGTTCACAAATGGTATAATGAGTTTGTTCCGGAGCTGAATACCGTTATTCTCGATAATGGCAACCTTTTAAGAATATGCGAAGATCAGGATCCGGATGTTCTGCACGGAACGGGTTTTCTTCGGGAATATGACTGGGATGGAAATATTGTCTGGGAATATAGAAACAAGAGATATGGAACTCACCTTCATCATGATTTCAAAAGAATGCCCAATGGAAATACTCTTATTATCTCACAAGAGAGATTCGAATATCAGGAATGTATCGATGCCGGCAGAAAACCGCACCTGTTTAACGATGTTTTTATCTATTCTGAGTATATTCTTGAAGTCAATCCGGATAAAGATATTGTCTGGGAATGGCATTTCTGGGATCATTTATCCGCTGATGGGGGAGGAATCGCAAATGGAAAACCGGTCAGCCCGGATACAACTGATCCCGGCAAACTGAATATTAACTATGCACCGGTAACAGGTGCTGACTGGATACATATAAATTCTATTGATTACAATCCCAAACTGGACCAGATAATACTTACCTCTTCTTTTTTAAACGAGATTTATATCATTGATCACAGTATCTGTAATTATACTGAAACTGAAGCCGGGATAGAAGCTGCCAAGGGCCCGGACGGAGATTTTATTTATCGCTGGGGGAATCCCTCCGCATTCGGCAGGGGAACTAAAAACGATAAAATGTTATTCGGTGTTCATAATGCCTATTGGATACCAGAAGGCAATCCCGGTGCGGGAAATATATTATTTTATAATAATGGTTGGACAAGAAATGTACAATATTCATCTGTCGATGAGATATACCTGCCCTTAAATAATGACAATTCATATATCATTCAGCCTTCATTAACTTACGGCCCAGATGACCTTGTCTGGACATATTTCAGTGAGAACAAGACAGATTTCTACTCCTCATTCCTTTCCGGTGCACAAAGACTGCCTAACGGGAACACTCTGATGTGTGAAGGCTGGACCGGCAGGATTTTAGAAGTTACCTATGAAGGTGAGGTTGTCTGGGAATATATTAATCCGGTCACAAATAGCGGACCCAAACCGCAGGGAAGCATACTATTCAGCGGAAACGAGTTGTACCGTGCTTACAGATATCCTAAAAACCATCCTGCATTTGCCGGTAAAAAACTTACATTATCACAGCCTTTGGAAAAATATAACATTTTAACGTCGGTAGACACTGATCCCGGAATACCGGCAGATTTCACTCTCCACCAGAACTACCCTAATCCATTCAATCCTTTAACAAATATATGCTTTGAACTTGAAAGAATTGAAAATGTCAATTTGGTTATCTATAATTCCCTTGGTAATGAAGTCAATACAATTACAGATAATTTACTTACACCGGGCACGTACATCTTTACATGGAACGGAACAAATAATGCAGGCTCAGCAGTATCTACAGGTGTATATTTTTACAGGTTAACTGCAGGAAATCAAACCGAAACAAAAAAGATGATCTTTATGAAATGACCTGAAATCTTCGAATTAAAATCCTATACAACTTAACTGCATATCTCTTTTGTGGCAATTATCGTCGACAGAATTCAATTATTAATATATTTTGAGTATTTATAATAAAATTACGAATAAACTATACTACTAATTTGTATATCATTCATGGCATTTTATTAGCAATCAGAAATGCTATTAGGATTATTTCTGGTAATATGAATAAGTTGAAAAGTAACACAGAATTGCGTATTAAGGAATTGACAATGAGATATACTGTTTCCTGTTTTATTATTTTGTTTATTATTTCTTTCAGTATTTCAGCAGGCCTCGGCCAGGGAAATACTAACAGACTGCTTAACATTGACAAGTCTAAAGTTTTCAATGGTCTTACCCTTTATGCCCCCAATCAAAATACAGATACATATCTTATTGATGTTTTCGGAAATATTGTGCATACCTGGTACAGTGAAAACGTGCCTGAGCTGGGAGTATATCTTCTTGAGAACGGTAATCTTATAAAAATATGCGTAGAACGGGAACCGGATGTTGAATACGGGTCCGGTTTTGTACGTGAATACGACTGGGACGGGAATATCGTATGGGAATATAGAAATAACAGACCAGGCACAGCATTCCATCATGATCTTGAAAGAATGCCCAACGGCAACACCTTGATCCTGGCAGTTGAAATAATTGATTACCAGGACTGCATTGATGCGGGAAGAAGACCGGACCTTTTTTCTGATGATCATCTGCTTAGTGATTTCATTATTGAAGTTAATCCACAGATGGAAATTGTATGGGAATGGCATTTCTGGGATCATTTATCCTCTGCTGAAGGAGGAATTGCAAATGGAAAACCTGTCAGCACAGACACAACTGATCCAGGCAAACTGAATATTAACTTCACTCCTACATTATATACTGACTGGATCCATGTCAATGCCGTAGAATACAATCCGGAACTGGATCAGGTAGCAATTTCCGCACACTTTTTAAATGAATTTTACATTATTGACCATAGTTACGTAAATTATTCAGATACTGATCAGGAAATAGAAAAAGCTGCCGGACCCGAGGGTGATATTATTTACCGCTGGGGGAATCCAGTCTCGTATGGTCTGGGAACAGAAGCTGACCAAAAGCTATTTGGTATTCACGATATTAACTGGATAGCCGACGATTGTCCGGGTGCAGGTAACCTGATATTCTTCAACAACGGCCATATACGGCCTGTTCAATATTCATCGGTTGATGAGATCATGACACCAGTCAATATGAACAATTCATATGACAGGCAATCTTCCTCAATTTTTGGCCCGACAGATCCGGTCTGGTCATATACAGCGCCTGTTAAGACCGATTTTTATTCCTGCTTTATTTCAGGCGCTCAAAGACTCCCAAATGGGAATACCCTAATATGTGAAGGATTTACAGGAAGATTTTTCGAAGTGACCAATGAGGGAGAAATGGTCTGGGAATACATTAATCCGGTTACCTCACAAGGGTTTGAGCCTCAGGGAACTGTAATATACGGTGGAAATGAAGTTTTCCGCTGTTATAGATATGCCTTTGATTTTCCGGCATTCGAAGGGAAACATCTTGTTATTCCGAATCTTAACACAGAAGATCCAATTACTTCTGTTGAAGATGGATCCGGACAACCGGGAAGTTTCCTTTTACATCAGAATTACCCTAATCCATTTAATCCGGCAACAAATATCAAATTTGATCTCGTAAGATCAGAAACAGTAAACCTGGTGATATTCAATTCCATCGGTGAAGAAGTTAAAACTATCGTGAACCAGGTTTTGACAACGGGCGCACATGTTTACTCCTGGAACGGAACTGATAATTCCGGATCAAAAGTATCATCAGGTGTTTATTTTTACCGGTTATCGGCTGGAGATCAGATGGGTATAAAGAGAATGGTATATATGAAATAACTAATAGCAGTGAAATCAAACAAATCTCTCATATTTAATTATTCTATTAAATTGTATTGCATTTGTAATTTTTATTAGAATATTCTGCTTCTGGTGCACAGACTGTAGTTAATTTAGAGATGAGTTATAATTCGCTATTCCGTGGGAGGTTAATTTGACGAAGATGATCATTGTATTTTGTTGTGCAATATTTTTGATTTGCGTAATCAGCACTAAAATATCCTATTCACAGGATATTACGATCGGCCTGCAGCAAATAAACACATCCAAAACCTTTACCGGTTATACCTTGTTTGCCCCTATCAGGTATAGAGATACTTATCTAATTGACAATTTCGGCCGTGTTGCTCATGTATGGCACAGCAACTATACACCGGCTTTAGTAGTCAATCTTCTTGACAACGGTAATCTTTTGAAATTATGTGATTTAGAGGATGGAGAAGGGACAGCGATTTTCGGGAGAGGTAAAGTTCAGGAATATGATTGGGATGGAAATATTGTATGGGAATATCTATATGACAATCCAAATGTATCTCTCCATCATGATCTGGAAAGATTGCCCAACGGTAATACCCTTATCGTTTTGTCAAATAGAATTGAATATCAGGAATGTATCGATGCAGGAAGAATTCCTTATTTTCTATTCGAAGACCACTTAATATCCGAATCTATTATTGAAGTTAATCCCCAGAAGGAAATTGTATGGGAATGGCGTTTCTGGGATCATTTATCATCAGCTACAGGCGGAACAGCAAATGGAAAACCTGTCAGTTCTGATACAACAGATCCCGGGAAAATGAATGTTAACTTTGTACCAAAAAGAGACACAGACTGGATTCATATCAATACTGTTGATTATAATCCGGAACTGGACCAGATTGTAATCTCATCACATTTTATGAGCGAATTCTACATTATAGACCACAGTACAGCCGATTACTCAAATCCTCAAAAAGGAATTGATGATGCTGCCGGACCCGCCGGTGACATACTTTACCGCTGGGGGAATCCGGTCTCTTATGGTCTTGGAACAAATAATGACCGGAGAATCTGGGGCATTCATGACGTTCAGTGGATACCGCAGGATTGTCCCGGTGCAGGCAATTTACTTATCTATAATAACGGCCAGAAGAGACCGGGAAAGTACTCCTCTGTTGATGAAATTATACCTCCTTTAAATATCAATAATACATATGACAGGCAGCCTTCATCAATTTTCGGACCGGTCGATCAGTCATGGATATTTACTGCTCCGGTCAAAGCAGATTTTTTTTCCGGATTTATCTCAGGAGTACAAAGACTTCCCAATGGAAACACTCTGATATGTGAGGGGGCGTCAGGTCATCTTTTTGAAGTTACCAATGAAGGAGAAATAGTCTGGGAATATATAAATCCGGTCTCTGAATATGGACCTCAGCAGCAGGGAACTGTAATTACCAGTGGTAATCAAGTATTTCGGTGTTACAGATATGCACCTGATTTTCCGGCATTTGAAAATAAACTAATTATTGCATCAGATCCTTTGGAAGAATTCAATTTTATTACTTCCATAGATGGAAATAACAGTCTTCCGGCCAATTTCCTTTTACATCAGAATTATCCAAATCCGTTTAATCCGGTAACAAATATCAAATTTGATCTAGTAAGATCAGAAATAGTAAACCTGGTGATATTCAATTCCATCGGTGAAGAAGTTAAAACTATCGTGAACCAGGTTTTGACAACGGGCGCACATGTTTACTCCTGGAACGGAACTGATAATTCCGGATCAAAAGTATCATCAGGTGTTTATTTTTACCGGTTATCGGCAGGAAATCAGACCAGTCTAAAGCGGATGATATATATGAAATAACATTTTTATCCTTATTTAAAAAAAGCTCCGTTGCAAAATGGAGCTTTTTTTATTATTATATTACATACAGAATATTCCTAAAACTCTGAAAAGTCAAAAATATTAATGAATATGGAAATTGAAGAAAAAGTTATTGGTAATCATCCTCTGATCAGGGATGTTAAGCGAAGGATCAAAAGAGTAGCTCCGACAGATCTGAATGTGATCATTTACGGAGAAGCCGGTACAGAAAAAGAGATAACCGCCAGATCAATTCATGGCAAAAGCCTGCGTTCAGAGGGACCATTTCAGTCTATTGACTGTAATAACTTTTCTGACAGAAACAAACGAAAAACCGAGGATTTTTTCCTGGATATATTAAGAGGAGCACAAAAAGGAACAATATATTTTGATAATATTCATATTCTTCCAGGTTTTTTACAAAAACACCTATATCGTATTTTAAGCTCACAGAAACAACAGGAAATAATTACACTAAGAAAACCGGTGGGAATTCGAATAATATCTTCATTAACTAAAATTGATGAATTCTCTGAAAATTCTGGTTTCAACAAACAACTGATAAACTTACTCAACCAATTCACGATTACTATTCCACCAATATGTGACCGTAAAAGTGATCTGCCGCTGTTATTTGATCATTATTTATCCAGGGCTGCCGAAATACGGGATTTACCTGAAAAACCACCGGTTGATGATAACCTTCTGACTGCTATTATGGATTACAATTGGCCGGGAAATATCACTGAGATCAGAAATACTGTCAGTATATTACTCGATCTGCCTGATAAAAACGGAATGTCTGAAAACGGCCTTCCCTTCCCGGTGGAAAATAATAAATTAAGATTCCTGGAAAAACATGAATATCATGAAGCTCTCGGACTTGTAGATAAATACCTGGTGACTTCCGCATTAAAAAAGGCCGGCTGGAATCAGACACAGGCAGCAAAACATTTGAATATGACTGAGGGGAATATTCGCTTGAAGATGAAAAAATACGGAATTAAGAAAAGTGATAATTTATAAGCGATACGAATAATACATGCAATATTTACAATGAAAAAAAGCCCTGATTCACACCATGGCTTTTTTAAATTTAAATTTTAAAATTAAACACCGAACAGCTTAGAGAACACTCCTTTTTTATTCAGATCAAACGCAACTCTTAAGGCTTCAGCACGTTTTGTGCTCTTTTTTGTCTCAAGAATTTCAAGCATCCTTGCAACTGCTTTATTAACCGTTTCTTTGGGCAGCTTAAATTCCTTAACAAGTTTTGCAGCGTCTTTGTAATACCCTTTTTTCAACCTCTGGGCAAATAGTGTCAACGCCGCTTTAGTTACTTCCGGCCCTTTATATTTGAACTTCTTAGTCATCGCCAACGCATTCTCGTGCTGCATTTTATCAACCATGGAACTAAAGTGTTTCAGAATGATAGGATTTGTCAGATCCTTTTTCAGTTTGAAAATATCCATGATACTGAGACTTGTTTCGGTTTTTCCCAAGCTCATTTTTTGTTTAAAAGCAGCTATCCCAATCTCCTGCACTTTATCTTTCGAAAGGCTGAATTCTTTTACTATCTTTTCAGCTCTCTTAAAATGCCCTTTATTCAAATCCGACAGCAGCAGGTTCAATACAGGTTTCTCAATTGCTTTATAAGACAGTTCATACTCATTGTTTATCTCAATGGCAACATCCAGTTTTTCGACCTCCATCATCCTGAAAAACACTTTTTTTATCAAAGGTTCTGTCTGTTCTGATGTAAGTTCAAAACTGTTTTTTACAAGTGTGCCTGTTGGTATATTGCCTTCAGCAATACTGCGGGAAAAAGCATCAAAAGCTGCTTTTCTTACTTTATCAAACGGAATTTCATATTTCTGTCTGATCTCATCAGCATTCTCTATCTTATTCTTACCTAATAACTCTTCTACTGCTTGTGTACCAGCGAAAACAATAGACTCTCTTGGCATATCAAACATCAAAGCCATATGCGCAGCACTGATAAAATGGTCGTGATTTGTCAGTTTATCGAAACTCCTTTTTACCGGGGAGGCAATATCTTTCTCAGTAAGATTAAACCTTTCTCTAAGGCTTCTGGCGTCTTCAAAATTTCCTTTTTCAAGAAGTACTCCGAACGCTTTCAGAAGGCCTTCCATTACTTCTCCCTGAGGCAGATCAAAGCTTTCAAGAAAATCTAAAGCTTTGTCAACTTTACCCTCCATGACCATATCCTGAAAGGCTCCGAGAAACACTTTGATAAACTTGTTCGTATCGATCTTATACTTATCAAAAATTCTTTTACATTCCGCGAAATTACCCATTACAAGCATATCCTGAAAAACAAGTGATGCTGATTCACTTACTTTCTCAGGAGCCATATCATGTGTTTCAGCAAATTCGAATGCTCCTCTGTAATCTCCCTGGGTCATAAGAAATTTATGCTCACCCTCGATTGCATGCATTATTTTATCTGGAGGAATATTATGTTTTCTGCCTACTTCAATTGCCTTCAGATAATTGCCTGCTCCTATAGCTCTTTCAAATTCAAGCCTGCCTGGATCAGTTGAGCCTGAACCGGAATTCGGATTTTCACTCATTTTAGCTTTTTTCTTTATTTAATTGGCATTTCTGTAATATATAAACATACTGAAAAAATTGAATCAACGCAAGATAAATCTATTACCAGCAATAGCGATATTGTGTTGTTTTTATTTAAGAAATGAGCATATTATTATTAAATTTCTATATACGATGAAATTAAAGTTTATATTGTATTTTATAAATAATTATGGTAATTTATGTGGTTAAAGCAGATACATTATACTAATCAAGTTCGGATAAAAATATGGAATTTTTCGAAAAACCTATACACCCTGTTGAAGTTAATATTGAAGAAATACCTAAAAAACTGCCGATTATGCCGCTCCGCAATTCAATAGTCTATCCCAGACAGATAATTCCACTGTCAGTTGGAAGGGATAAATCATTACAACTTGTTGAAAAAGCATTAGAATCAGACAAAATAATCGGTTTGGTCTCTCAAATTGACGGAACCGTTGATGATCCGGACAAAACACAAATATACAGATTCGGAGTATCCGCATTAATTCTAAAAGTATTCAAATTCCCTGATCAGACACAGCATATAATTGTTCAGGGATTATATCGGATGAAAATCAGCAGGATACTCAAAGCAGAACCGTATTTCACGGGTAATATAAGGACAATTGAAGAGCCCGATTCAACAGGAGATCCAATTAAAGCAATGGTGAATAATCTGAAAGGGCTATATCAGAAAGCAATAAATCTTGCACCATATTTATCTCCGGAACAGGGACTGGTCATTGTAAATACGGAAGAGCCCGGAAGAGTAGCCGACATAATTGCCTCAAGCCTCAACATTTCAATTGTTGAAAAACAGGGAATTATTGAAACGGTCAACCTGAAAAAACGTCTGGAGAAAGTAACTAAACTTCTTGTTAAAGAAACCCACGTTCTTGAATTGGGAGATAAGATTCAAAGCAAGATAATGGGTGAGATTAACAAAAATCAGCGCGAGTATTTTCTCAGAGAACAACTTAAAGCAATACAGAAAGAACTTGGAGAAGATGATGAACGAACTGTCGAATTCAGAGAACTTTCCGAAAAAGTAGATGAGTTGAAAATGTCGGATGAGGTCAAGGAAGTAGCACTAAAGGAAATTGACCGTCTTTCAAAAATGCATCCATCATCCTCAGAATATACTGTATCCAGGACTTACATCGACTGGCTGTTAGATATGCCCTGGGGGACCAGAACAAGAGATCAGTTGAACATAAAAAGGGCGGAAAAGATCCTGAATGAAGACCATTACGGATTGGGAAAAGTCAAGAAAAGAATTCTTGAATATCTTGCGGTACAAAAGATCAAAAGAAACAAAAAGGGGCCTATTCTCTGCTTTATCGGACCTCCCGGAGTAGGAAAAACCTCATTAGGACGATCTATCGCAAGAGCATTGGGAAGAAAATTTTACCGTATTTCTCTCGGGGGTATCCATGATGAAGCCGAAATAAGAGGTCACAGAAGAACGTATATCGGCGCTCTCCCGGGAAGGATAATTCAGGGAATAAAAAAAGTCGGTTCGATCAATCCTGTTTTTATGCTGGATGAGATAGATAAGATAGGTCAGGACTTCCGGGGGGATCCGTCAAGCGCATTATTGGAGGTACTTGATCCTGAACAAAATAATGCATTTTCTGATCACTATCTTGATGTCCCATTTGATCTTTCACAAGTTATGTTTATAATGACGGCAAACATCTCAGACACAATCCCTCATGCCCTTCTGGATAGAATGGAGATGCTTGAGCTTCCGGGATATACTGCTGAACAAAAACAGCAGATTGCGGAAAGATTTCTTGTCCCGAAACAATTAACCGAACATGGACTAAAAGATTCCCAGCTCCAGATCAAACCATCAGCAATAAAATCGATCACTTCATCTTATACAAGAGAAGCAGGTGTCAGGAATCTTGAAAGAAGTATTGCATCTATCTGTCGTGGAGTTGCAAAACAATTAGTTGAAAAAACTGTCAAAAGAGTTATAACGACAAGTAAAAACATTGCCCGATATCTCGGACCGGAAAAATTCTTTTACGAAATAGCTGAACGTACCATGAAAACGGGCGTCGCCACAGGGCTGGCATGGACACCGGTTGGGGGCGATATACTGTTTATCGAGGCAACTAAAATGCCCGGGAAAGGCAAATTACAGATCACCGGAAAGATCGGTGATGTTATGAGAGAATCTGCTGAAGCTGCTTTAAGTTTTGTCAAATCCAAAGCCCCGAAATGGAAATTAAACAGTTTTGAATTTGATAAAACGGATATTCATATTCATGTTCCTTCCGGAGCGATCCCCAAGGACGGACCTTCGGCGGGAATATCCATATTAACCGCATTAGTTTCACTTATAACGGGTTCAAAAGTAAAAAACGACATCGCAATGACCGGTGAAATTTCCCTTAGGGGCCTTGTACTCGCTGTTGGCGGTATCAAAGATAAAGTTTTAGCAGCCAACCGCGCCGGAATATCTAAAGTGATCCTTCCGGAGAGAAATAAAAATGACCTTGAAGAGATCCCTGCAGGGATCAAACGGAAAATGACTTTTCATTTTGTCAGGGAAATGGACGAGGTGATCAAAATTGCATTAGACAAACCTCCGGGAATCCTCAAAAAACCTAAAAAATAGCCGGCAGTTCATTTTACAGGGAAATTTAGGTCAACTGCATTATTTATTTTTGCTGTTTGGTAAATCAATATAATAAGGTCCGGGTCACTAAATATTGACAGGATGCTTTTATATGCTCAAAATATTTATCAGAATAACACTATTAATATTTCTTGCGAGTAATATTTATGCTCAGAACATCCGTATTCCATCTGCTGCAGGAAAATTCTATCCGGACGACAAAAAAACTCTTAACAGCACATTAAACAAATTTCTTGACCGATCGGAAACCCGAAAAGTTTCCGGTGATATTAATGCGTTGATAATACCGCATGCCGGTATCGAATACTCAGGACAGGTCGCAGCTGAAGCATATAAATATGTCAGTAATAGAAAATACGATGCAGTCGTTATTATTGCACCAAGTCATTTTGAAAGCTTCCCGAAAGTAAGTATTTTCCCTGGTAACGGATTGAAGACACCTTTAGGAACAGTTAATATTCATAAAGAACTTGCGGAAAGTATAAAAAGATCATGTGAAATTGTCTCATTTTCAAACCAGGGTTATTACAACGAACACGCATTGGAAATACAACTGCCATTTATTCAGACAGTTCTTCCGGGCACTCCTGTAGTGCCATTGGTAATGGGATACCAAAATTTCGGTTACAGTTTTTATCTGGGAAAATCTCTGGCAGCCGCGTTAAAAGGGCGAAATATCCTTTTTGTTGCCAGTACGGATCTATCACATTTCCATGAATATGAAGAAGCTAAACAGCTGGATAAAAACATAGCGGACCTGATCTCCGGATACGATCCGATGCTGCTGAGTCAGAAAATATTCAGCGGTGAAGCTGAAGCATGTGGAGGAGGCCCACTTATAGCAGTGATGACGGCGGCACAGTTATTAGGTTCAAATCATGCTGAAGTGATCAGATATGCCAATTCCGGAGATATTACGAACGAAAAAAGAAGTGTTGTTGGATACCTTAGTGCGGTCATTACAAACAGCGGGAATAATAACACAAAATTATCTTTATATGACCGAAACATTATACTGGACACAGCCATTTCCACTGTAAACTCTGTTGTCAGAGTACAAGATTTACCTAAACTACCAGGGGTTCAGGGGGCTCTGTCAAAAAACAGCGGTGTTTTCGTTACACTAAAAATAAATGGACAGCTTAGAGGTTGTATAGGAAGAATATTTGCGACAGAACCTCTGATAAACGCTGTTCAATGGAGTGCCAAATCAGCTGCAGTAAAAGACGAAAGATTTTTTGCGGTGAACGAGTTTGAACTGCCTTTACTGGAATATGAAGTTTCAATACTCTCACCAATGAAACTGATCAATGATACTGAAATGATCGAAATCGGCAGACATGGATTATTTTTGGTCAATGGAACAAGATCCGGACTGCTGCTCCCTCAGGTTGCTGTCCAAAACGATCTGAACAGGCTGGATTTCTTAAGGCATGCAAGTCTTAAGGCAGATCTTCCTGCTGACGGATGGGAATATCCGTCTACTTTCATTTTTGTTTTTGAAGCCGATGTATTCTCAAGAAAAGGCGGATAACCGGAATTTAATCCATATTAAAAACATATCTTATCTGTTCATCTGACAGACAATACCATTCTGCTAACAAATATTCAATCTTTTCTTCTACTTTTTCCGGCATATAATATTGATACTTTATTGTTTCTTCGTCTCCGCACTTCTCTTTTATGGTCTTTAATTCTTGATTTGACAATATTAATTCAATTATATCAGCAACGATCCGGATGTCTTCTCCATTCGGTATGTTCTGTAAAATATCAATGTCTGTCTGTGCCAGCGCCCTGCCGCTTTCCATAGAAACGGTTTTATAATAAAAATCGAGGACTTTACTGTTGAACAGAGCAGAATAAAATCTCATTTCCGCTTCTTTCGATACAGGATAACCCACATGAATATTATTCAGACAAAAAAATCCCATACCGTCAAAACAGGATTTCAATATATATCCTGTCTGATTGACAAAGATCTTCGGATTTAAATATTTTTCAACATCATAACCGCTTTTATATAGTTTTCTATCATGTTTAATATATTTATTTCTAAATATAAGCTCATTTTTCCCCAGGTATCTTCCTGATTCTATCAAATTGCCATAATTATTATTTGTTTTATCTGAATTCTGAAAGACAATACTGTTTCTCCCGCTATTACCGATAAGTCCGCTGTAAAATCTGATATATTCACCAACCACAGTATTTGCGTTTTCCATTTTTTCAACAATTTCCTGTGACATCTTATCCGGATAAATGAATATCCGTTTCCTTTCCCGTTTATTTATTTTACCGGTAGATAATATCACTTTCATTTCATCAAACTTCTTTAATTGCTCAGGAGAGCTTATAATTGCTCCTTCAATTTTACTATTCTTAGTTTTTTTTGACACTTTTCGGGTTATGTAAACCACACTTTTACCTATATTAAGGCCTCTCCAGAAATCTTTATCTATGAGGATCAATTTATATAGCTGAGTCTTGGTTAACAGGAATTTTCTCAGTTTGGAATAGAATCTTCCTGTCAGCCAGCTATCGGGTATGATAAAACTTTGAAAACCGTTACTTTTTGTTAAGGATATCGCTTTTTCAATAAATAATGCATAAGCAGATATCTTATATTCTGCAGTATTTGGATATTTTTTTCTGAGGAGCCTGTTAAGGTCATCAGGAATTTTGTTTACATTCTTTAATCCGAACGATAACCAGGGTGGATTCCCAATAACAATATCGAATCCCTCTTTAAAGGGAAATTCATGAAGGAGTGTATCAGTATTAATAAAATTGTGAATTTCATCCGGGTATAAACCTGATCTGACAGCACAGATCGATCTTGCTGTTTTTACTGCGGTATTATCCTTATCAGCACCAAAAATACAATTAGAAAATATATACTTATAAAGATCTTCAGTCGAATCATACTTTTTCCGTTTGTTAAAAATTTCAGCGATCTTATAAGCGGCATTAAAAAGAAAATTTCCGGTACCCATTGCAGGATCGCATATACGAACCTTTTCCGGATCTGAATTATTACTCTGGAAATAATAATATAAGGTTTCATCAACAATAAAATCTGTAACAACAGGAGGTGTGTAATATCTGCCGGTTTGCCGGTTCAGGTCATTTTTGATCAGTCTGACGGTGTCGTTTTCCAGAACAGGTGAATATTTCAGAAATTCTTCATAAAGTTCACCCGGAAGATGTACTTGAGGATTATTTTCAGGCAGTTCAATTGCGGACATATATTCTCTATATATCTTAAATTGACCTGAAAGAAAAATATCTTCGAATCTTTTCGGATCCAAAGATCTTCTTTCTGCTATATTTCCGAATACTTTTGCAAGTATTAAATTGACACAATCATTGTATGCTATATCAAGATCGTGATCAGAACTCTTAACCTCTGCCCGGATTTCAGAAGTACAATCCCGTAAAAGACCTAACCATCCTTCAAGATTCCTATTCCTCTTTTGCCTCCGGGGCATAAATCGATCCCCATTAAAAGATAATCATCAATTCATTTATGATCATTTATCTTTTCTGTAAATATTTATAAAATCCTTCAGCATTGAAGCTGCCGTTCCGTCAGGACCGGCTTTTCCGCCGGTGACCGTAATTGCTCCGAGAGTATCCGATGTAAATGCTATACCCTTTGAGGTACCGTTAATCCCGAATAAGGGATGATCCGGTTCAACTGAAACAGGTTTTACATATGCTTTAATTTCATCATCTATTACTTCAGCTACACCAAGCAGCTTGACTTCACTGCCGTTATCTTTTGCATCTTTCACAAATGACGGATCCAGGCCGGTGATACCCTCAACTTTAACATCACTCAGCCGCAATTCACATTCAAAGAAAGAATTTGCCAGTATAACTGTTTTATTTGCTGTATCCCAGCCTTCAACATCCAGGCTCGGATCGGTTTCAGCCACTCCTAATTCCTGTGCTTCCTTTAATGCTTCTTCATAGGATTGTCCGGTCTCTGCCATACGTGTAAGGAGAAGATTTGTAGTTGCAGTAAATATCCCCTCTATTTTCTGAATAGTGCTTCCTGCAAAACATATCAGCCCTACATCCGTTGTCGGCAGTGCAGCTGCAGTTGCACCGCTGTACTTCAACTTCAGGCCTTTTTCAGATGCTGCTTTCATTAATTCCGGCATCTTCAGTACAAGCGGGCCTTTATTGGCAGAGATCACATTGCAGTTATTCTCGATCGCAATTTCGAAGTGCTCCAGTCCTATACCACCGGTCATAATATCGGTCAATGTACTTTCAAACATTGCTCCGACAGGGAGATCATTTACAGCCTTCCTGAAATCATATCCCATTCTGCCGAATTCAGGAAAGGTATCCAGTCTTCCGCCGTTATCGACAAAATCAGCTATTTCAGACAGCGGCAAATGTTTATCTGAAACAACACTCCCCTTACTTGCAATAACCGCATTACAGATAAAGTTAATGTCGTATTTTTCATAAACGTGTGATCTTCGGTCTTCTATCAGCCTCCCCAAGGCTCTGCCGACGTTCCCAAAACCGCATAAAACAACATTTACATCCATAAGGCCTCACAACAATGTTTAAAAATATATTTGCAGATTAGAATATCAACAAGTATAAATCATTTTTCAACTTTTATTTTTGCCCAATCCCAGCCTTCAAGGCCGTTCGAGTTTACTGCCTTGACAGAAATAATATCTCCGGTATTTACCTGAAACAACACTGCTTTCGGTTCCTTTACTTTCGTAATTGTTCTTAACGGATCCTCATTATTCCCGAAAGCTACCAGATAATGTGTAATACCGTTCTCCGGAGAAGGTGTCCAAGAAATATTGGCAGAATTTTTATCGGTCGAATCTATTTTTAATCCATTTATTCTTGACGGGCTCGATGCAAGAAGCATTAACGTTGCCGTAGTTGACTTGCTGACTTCTGCAATTAACTGATGGTTAATAGTTTCAAGCCTGTCTGTAACCTGATGATAAAAGGGGCTGCCGAGAACAGGATAAGAACCGATCCCGCCGACAATATCACCGTATGCATCATAATATGCTGCAGCATCCGTACTCTTGTAATAATGTGCATCATATGTGATCAATTTTGAGAACAGGAATGATGAAGCATGCTGTACATCCCTGATACCCGCATTCGAATACCTGATCGTATTATCGAGCCTGTGGTTTTCAGCCCATCCGACCATATCATTATTAAGTGCTCCAACGAGCTTCATGTTGCTTTCAACAGCCTGGCGTACATACTCCCTGCTGCCCAAAAGCCCGGATTCTTCTCCTGTGAAAAGTGCAAATACAATGGTAGCCGGCATAGGATAATCTTTCATTACGCGGGCAGCCTCAAGAAGCGCTACAGATGCTGATGTATTATCATCTGCGCCGGAATTTCTCGCATTTGAATCAAAATGACTGCTTATAACATATATCAATTCAGGATTCACTGTTCCTCTTAATGTTGCGAGAACATTTGCTGTCCTGATCCCGCCGCGTGCCTCAAACCACTGATTTTCAGGTTGGTATCCAAAATCTTTAAGTTTATTAAACAGGTATTCCCTTGCCATCTCATTACCGGGTTGAGAAACATTCTTTGAACCAAACTGATAAAGGTCAAATTCATATTCGAACAATCTTGATACAGATATCTGTTCGGTAACCTCTTTCACTTCATCATAAATCGGTTTGAACATTTTTTCGCCGCGTTCACGCAGGTCGGTTTCTGTTTTTAAATTATTATCCATTCTTACGAGAAGCTCATCTCTGGTAACTTTTCGGTTAAAATCAAGGATATAAACACCTCTTTCGGGAGTGATAGTATCCCCGTCACGTTCTGCAACGATCAGTAGTTTATCACCGGCAAGGTTCGCTGCCCATTCATATTCCGGAGAGATTGTGCGAACAGTATTATTATGAAATAATTTAAAATTCCTTCCTGTATTCAGGTCATAAATATAAGCGCGCTGATGCCTTCCCTCACCTTTAGCCGAAATAACCAGATCATTCGTTAAAAAGAACGGTTTGCGGTCATGCTGTATCTCTTTTGATATTCTCTTTACTTCATCCGAACCGTCAGTTTTCACTACATATAACTCATAATCATCTTTGGTCATCATTTCAAAAACAACACTGCTTCCATCCGGAGAAATGCCTGGTGCTCCGATCCTGTCTGTTGTTTTGAACAGTTCTTTCGAAACACCCATCATAGTCGAAAAATGAATTATATTTTCGCCCTGATTGGAGGTTGTGAACACAAGGCCGTTTCCTGATGAACTTACTGACACGGATCCTCCGGTAATAGAAGTTTCAGCACCGGAAGAAAGGTCTTTAATAATAAATTCACCCGGAGCCCTGCCGCCAGAACCTCTGCCGCCGGCCCTGCCGCCTCTTCCTGCCGGTTGAACGGCTTCTTCTGCAGGAGGCTGAGGGATTGGATTTCTTGTCTGTTTCGAAAACGTCAGATATCGGCCGCCGGAAATACAAACCGGACCGGATACAAATCCCGAACTATCGGTCACTTTCTCCGGATCACCACCGGAAACAGATACTTTATAAATATCACAATTTGCAGTATTTCCTTTTTCACCGGCAGTAAAATAGACTGCTGATCCGTCTGCACCGAAAGCCAGATCTACAATGATTAGGTCTCCTGTATCAATAGTTCTCTGCTTCTTTGTATTCAGATCATACAAGGCTAACTCTGTATTAACTGCTTCCAGCCATGTTACATCGGGAGAACTTCTCCGGCCGGATGCCGCTAATGCCTCTCTTGCTTCTTTAAGGTCATTTGTTTCTTTAACCGACAAAAAAGCGATGTTAGGAGAATTAGGTGAAAATACAAGATTCCTGCCTGTTATTTCAGCAATTTTTGAGTTGCCCGATAAAATATCAACAATATAACTTTTACTTGATGAGCCTGAACTCATCTCATATTTAGCGTATTTCCCGTCCGGACTGAAGGCAAGCGCCCTGCCGTCTATGGATAGTTCCTCGACATGATAGAGTTCTCCGGTAACTAAGGCAATCCTCTCAAGATAAGTTGAATAAGCAGATGAATTCAGAATTTCTTTAAATCCCTTTAGCGCTTTTATATAATCACCTGCATCCCATGCATAATAAGCCTCATCAAATTTCGCTTTTTCTGTTTGCACCTGAAAATTAAAAAATGTAAAAAGTGAAATTATCAGGGCAAAAATCAATAAACGTCTCATTTTGATCTCCCTTGAAAAAAATTGTTATTAGTTGAATATATTAAAGACGCAATCTGCGCCTGAAGGTATAATTCTTAATATATAAAATTATATTGAATAATTAAAGAACTGAAATAAATTTTGGTCTGATTTAAATACTGTTATGCAGCTAAAATATTCATTTATAATTCTGAGCAGCTAAAATAGCAGTCTTACACCATTAAGCAGTTCTGTATCCAGTTTCTTTATCCCTATCACCGGTTTACTGTCATACCTTATATTTAATCTTACCGTAAGCTGTACTTTATCGGTTATTCCGGATAGTAAAACAAATTCATTCAGAACTCTCAGATCAGAAAAATTATCTAATCTGGGCTGAAAATATACAGAATTCATAATATTTGAGTTGTCAGAGAGATTTATTCCTGTGACTAAATAGTTACTCCATCTGTAAGCTCTTACCCGGTTCGGTTCATCAGAACCTCCGGTAATATCAAGATGTTCATGCTCAAGCATAAAAGTTGAACCATAATTAATATTCAACTTTGTATGATTTAATAAAGAAAATCTAAATCCTGTTCCGGTCAATGTTCTGCTGAATAACCTGGTAAATTCATTAAACTCATGCTGGGCAAACAATTCCCATTTAATGAAATCGTTCAATCTGTAATTATATCTGAGATGGGAAAATCCCTTATTTATGTAGGGTTTTGACTTTTTTGAAGCATATTGAATATTTGTTACAAAAAAAGTAACATGATCTTCAGATAATTTATCTATTCTGATACCGGTCCCGCTGTCAAAAATATCGACATTTCCGGTTTTCAGGCGTAAATTAAAATCCAAAGTAAAATACAAACCTTCCTTCTCGCTCTCAAGACGCATTCGTTCAGTATTTACCTGAGCGAATACAGATCCGCCATAAATAATGAATAAAAGGTTTATAACCAAACAATAGGTTTTTAATGGAAAAGACGATCTTTTCATGAAATGAAAGAATGTAGAAAAAGCTGATTATATACTGGAACGTTTATTTTAATTGTTTCTTATTTTCTATATCTTAGCCCGACCTTTAAAGGAAAATAACTCGTACTTTCATCTTTGGTAAATGCATAATCAAACTGAGTTTCAAAAAAGATGAATATCCTCTCTTTTAACTTAATATCAAGACCTGCTCCGAATTGGAACAGCATTGAAGAAGTACTATTTTTTTCCAATGTATAAGCAGTGTCGGGTTTAACGATCGCAAGTTCACTTTCATTGATTACAAGAAAACCAATAGTACCTTTCAAAAAAGGTTTGAACTGATCATTGTCCATTTTAGGATTCCATTTAAAACCCGGTGAAATAGTAAAAAGATTGGCGCTGCCTCCTTCAAGATGCTCAGGTTCAATTAATAAGTAGTAACTTGCAAGTTTTTCTAAATCTAATGGAAAGGGATTAAAGCCGATCTCGGTAATTACCTGATAAGACTCATTCAGGTCATATCCGAATCCTATCCCCAGGTTATATGATTTATTAAACAGTTTCTTAAATCTTTTTGGATTTTGCTGAATGGTTGTTCCGGAGTTCAAATATAATTCAAAGGCTTTTTGATTTGCTCTGTTACTTTGACCGAAAACTGCAGGAGCAAAGAACAGTAATATTAAAAATAAAGTTATCCCTCTCTTCATTTTACCTCCACTGATATGCTCTGATTAACATATATATTCTTTAGATACTTGGGATCTGACTGCGTAAAAATTTTAAACAATACAAATGACCGGAAAGTTCAAATTGTTAAGGTTAAATTTGTCTCCTGCTTTATTTTGTGCCTCCATTAGCATTCTTTACATAAATGTTCTTTGCCACATCAAAGTCTATTGCAAGATCCGTTTCACCGATCTGCAAAACAATCGATGGCTTTTTTTGATGTAGTTTAATTATTGAACCCGGTGTAATTCCAAAAGTCATTAATTTATCGAGTCTTAGATGTGTTTTGGGTGTCATAAAAACAATCTTGCCTGAATCTCCGATCTTCAGATCGACTACCGGTTTAATCAGCGGACCCATCTCTTTTTTGAAAGCAGCGCAGCATCCTCCTCTCGGTATCAGTTTCCCATGGGGACATTCAAGAGGATGACCAAGAAACGTACATATACTTTCTGTTACATCAGGAGTGAGAAAATGTTCGAATTCACACACTTGAGATCTTGCAGAACTTTCTTCAATGGACAGAACTTCGCTAAAAAGAACTTCCGCCAGGCGGTGCCGTCTTATCATTTTTTCAGCATATTCCTCACCGGCAGGTGTGAATTTTATTACACCTTCCTGTTCAACAACATATCTCTCTTTTTTCAGTTCCTCAATTAATTCAGTTGAAACCGGTCCGTTTACTTCGTTAATATGTGAATCTTTTTTATTATTCACATCCTCAATATCCACCCATAAGTGAATAAGAATATGTTCTTTTAATTCTTTTTTTGAATGGGTGCCTTTTTTTGATAAGAAATTACTTTTTGAGAACATAATCACACTTCAATTATTAATAAATTGGATAAACTATAAACTGATCAAGTAATATAGATATTTTTAAATATATAATCAATCATTAACAATATGAGTTATATTATAACAATCTGTTTTTAAGCTATTTTTGCACAGATGAAATTATTTGGGGATTTTTTTGCAGTCTGACCGGATATCTATTTAGAAAAGATAACTCTTAACAACTCCTGAAGCCACTCAGTAAAGCCTATTGGCATACTATATTCTTTTCTAAGTACAATAGCTGCTGTATATTCTTGTTTATTCATTAAATCATTATAAGTTTCTCTGATAACATTCATAGTATTTTTCTTATTTATTTTAAATTTTTCCCTGATCTCTAAAGCTTCATCATACTTGCCGTCCAAAAATTCACTATGCCATGCCTTATATGCTGCATCATCAATTAAATTCTTCTTAAGTTTCAGTTTTAAGGCAAACTCCCCGGCAAAAAGAAAACTCTTTTCCTGCATTAATTCATTAAATTTATTAACGGCCCTTATTTTGTTTTCTTCATTCGAAAAGTTCGTACTGAAGTTATCGAGTACTTCATTTACCCTGGAATGTTCTTTATTATCCAATAAGCTGAAAACTGCCTTAAAAACAGAATCAATTACTATTTCTTTCGACAATCTATATTCATCTATAGCTCTTTTTGCATCAGAAATTTTACCTTTCTTTAATGCTAATATAAAGAATGATGATCCCTGATGGATCATTGTATTTTTGCTGGATTCAATAGTATTTTGTGAGAAAAGAGAAAATTTGCTCTTGAATTTTATTGCCTCATTCAGATCACCGGCCTTCAATATTGAAAAATGGAATTTCTCAGCCGCAATAATCATTGATGAATATAACTCGAAGGAAACAGGTGCTGTGAACAGATTAAAAGAATCCTGTAAAAATTCCGCCGATTCTTCATCATCATTTTCCAGCATACTGTTAAAAGCCTTTATAGCATACTTATAAAACTCTCTCGAAAAATCTTCAAATATTTTTACATCTTTATTATTGACGTTGAACAAAAATTCCTTTGACATATCTCTCATCAAGGAGAACTTCTTCTTCTTAAATCCAGGGCTAACAAGTTTTGCCAATAAGTTCTTTAAAAACTCTCTATAATCATTATCAGGTATCTCAGAATATACATCAATTACAAAGAACTTGAACTTTTGCAAAATCTTAACTGCATCTGCCAGATTCCCTTCTGTCATATTCTCTTCACAGACCTTCATTGCAGAAATATATGTTCTTTTGGCAGAGAAATTAAATGTTTCACCAAGGATCGCCGCCTTATAATTTTCCTCATTCTCAACAGCAGTATTAAAATGATTGATCGTAAAGGCTAAAACATCTTCTTTTGAGATTTCATAAGTTTCAAGAATACTTATTGCCTCATCTACCCTATTTTCCGATATATATTTTTCGTATGCCATTTTTGCCGATCTTATTACTTCGGAATCCGACAATTCATTTTTTACAGCCCATTTAACTGCCTCTTCATATTCTTCAACTTTATTAAGCCTGTTCCACTCTGATACAATTACTCCTCTTCTTTCCTCCTCAGACAGGTTAAAATGCTGCGTCATTAATAATGCCAGGTCGAACTGCTCTGTTTCTTTGTGAAGAGAGAATGCCTCCTGAACGATTTGATTAACTGATTGCTCAGGAACTTCATTTCTATGCATGAAATCCATTGCTTCTTCAATTTTTCCATTAAGGAGTAATTCGCGGAAGTGTCTTGTAGCTACTTTAACAGATTCATTTAATTCGTCTTCCATTTTAGCAACCATTTTTAAAGAAATGCTGTTTTTGGTAGTCTTATTTAGAAAATAACGATGTGTCTTTTTGTGTGAGTTTAAAAGTATATCCTTTACCGTGGCTTCCTCTTAAACGTAAAATCAAGATATTAATTGTCTCTTTGAAAAAAACCGGTTGTTAGTTTGACTCAGAGTAATTCTCGATAAATGACCATATATAAGGCAATCCATAAATCATTCTTATTCCATACCAGCTGACTAATTCACCATCTACAAGTTCTATTCTGTTATTTTTTACGGCAGGTATATCTTTATGAGAAGAAAAATCACTTATATGTTTTTCAGTAAAATTAAACGGTTCAGACGGTAGAAAAATTATGTCCGGTTTCAAATGTAAAATATCCTCTAACTTCAGTTTCGGATATCGATTTTGCCCCTCCTGCCCTTTATTCAGATTCACTCCTCCACAGAATTCCAGCATATTACTTATGAAAGTATCCGTGCTGACTGTCATATATGGTTTTCGCCAGATAAGGTAGACAAATCCCGGTTTTCTTTTCAATGTGACCACTTTATCAGAAATATCATTTTTGATTTCCAGGGCTTTTTTGTAAAGTTGATCCCCTTTCATGATTGAGCCTGTAATATCGCCAAGTGTCTTTATCAGTTCAAGGCTTTCATCCACTGTTCTGGGAAAAGTTACAAAAACTCCAATTCCTTTCTCTTCCAGGAGTTTTACATCTTTTTCCCTGTTTTCTTCAATATTAGCAATGATCAGATCAGGTCTCAGATCTAAGATCTTATTTATATCAGGATTCTTCGGACCGCCTATTTTCTCCTTTAAATCTACCTGATGACCTGGTTTTATGCAGTAATCTGTTATACCGACTATCTTTTCTTCAAGCCCTAATTCAAATAATGTCTCTGTAATACTTGGGATAAGAGAAACTATTCTCTCTGCAGGTTTAGGTAAATTCAAAATTATTCCTCTTGAATCCCGGAAATTTCTATTTTTCGGCATAATTGCTTTTTTGATTATATATTAGAAAATATTGCGAATAAGCCTATAACAATGAGTAAAAGAGGAAGCCACGGTAAAGGATATACTATTAAAGAAAGGTTGTTTAATATCAATAAACCACCCACTAATACTAATATAAGTCCAAGCAAATAATTACCCGCCGGTTTCAATTTTTTTCTCTGATCCTTATTGACCTGCTCTTTCAATTTCAGAAATTCCTCTTCGGATATTTCTCCTTTGGCATATCGTTCCTTAAGAATTCTGATTGATTTACTTCCTTCATCACCCTCATCCCTGAATCTCAGGATTAACATTACCACACAACCCATTATAACCCATTTTGACCAGGTCAGTTCATGTGAAGTAAATAAGTCAATAACTACCGCGATGACAGCCCAGAATGCTATCCTCTCGATAGATTTTCCAAATGAAGAACTCATATATTAGTATAATTTATTGATTTCACACTATATTATTTACTCAATATCACGGATTAAGTTGCTAAAATATTTTATATTTCTGACTTTACGGAATAAAAACTCTTTCAGAATATATTCATTTCAATTATTAATTGCAATTATCATTCAAATCTATTCTTTGAATATTGCTAATTTATTAGCTCCGTCAAATACTGAAATATTTACTTTCGGATTCTCCTTTATCCAACAATCACATACATTTTGAATTGATCCGGTTTTTTGCAGATGTATTCTTTCAACCATTTCATGATCAAGGTCCGTATATATTAGAAAACCGCTTAAATCTGATAAAAGCTGTGCAAATTTAAATGGTTTATGTGTAAACAGCTTATAATCCCCTTGAATTCCCTTCAGGATATCCTGAATCGGTTCGGTAAGCTTATTATAAAATGGTTCAATGGTCCTATCAGCACCTATCCCGTTTATACATTCCGAAACAAAAAGTATTTCTCCCCCCTTTTTTACACCTGCTTTTGTAAGCTCAAGTGCTCTCTGACAGATATAAAGACTCTCATCATCCGGATACCCACCTGGAGATACAATTATCTTATCTGCTTGTTTTACCCTGAAATTTGTAAGTTTATCAACTTCCTGCATGGCTGTACCGACAACCGCTTCCGGCCTGCCAAACTGTGCCCATACAACATCTTTATTATAAGATACCGCTGCAAAAGTAAATACGGGACGGTCTTTGACAATGATCTTATATGCTTCTAAAATATCATTAGCCAAAGGATTAAGCTGCCTTTCAGGATCCGGATGAAAGGGATGCCTTCCTACTCCGGATAATTTATGAAGAGTGAACGAATGATTGGATTCGATCGCACTAAAATGTGCAACACCCGGAAAAAATAGTTTTAAAGGATTTGAATAACCTGCAAAATAGTGATTTTTAAGGTCTGAAAACGCAAAAAACATATCAATGTCATTGATCAGGCTGTTTACAAGAACCCTTGTCCCTTTTGGGGTAATACCATATAGAGTAAAGTCATCATTTTCACAATCATGAATATGAACAGTTACATTTTTGACACCCTTTTCCAAAGCTGCATCCTCAAATCTTTTTTTCAATTTTAGATTAGCATCCGAAATTGAAGAATGAGTGCCGGTTGCCAGGATCAGCAGAACTCTTTTCGCAGAAACAAAATGATCAATTATGCTTGATATAAGATCATGATGA
>JBHPLC010000027.1:0-31511 GCA_042564455.1 Candidatus Zhuqueibacterota bacterium
GAGTCAAAAAATGCACCTGTGTTTGTATGTTATTATTAATTAACAACTTATGTGCAGATTGAAATACTGGCATGTTTATTGCAAAACTAATAAATGATTATTGTTTTTCGTTAATATCGAAATATTCGTTAACATTATATTATAAATTAGGAGAATCAAAAATGGGAAAAATTATTGGGATCGACCTTGGAACTACAAATAGTGTTGTTTCGGTAATTGAAGGCGGTAAACCGGTCGTAATACCTAATGCTGAAGGTGGTAGAACTACACCTTCCATAGTGTCTTTCACAAATAATGATGAACGGCTGGTCGGTCAATCTGCAAAAAGACAGGCCGTTACAAATCCGGGTAATACTGTCTATTCTGTAAAACGGTTTATGGGAAGGAAATACAATGAGGTTTCGACTGAAATAAAGGAAGTCCCTTATAAAGTTGAAGCAGGAAAAAATAATGTCGCATCAATAGATGTTAAGGGTAAGAAATATACACCGCCGGAGATTTCTGCAATGATTCTCCAGAAAATGAAACAGACTGCAGAAGAATATCTTGGTCACGATGTTCGGGAAGCCGTGGTAACGGTCCCGGCATATTTTAATGACAGCCAGAGACAGGCTACGAAAGAATCCGGATTGATTGCCGGTCTTGATGTTAAAAGAATTGTCAATGAACCTACAGCTGCCGCATTGGCTTACGGGCTGGACAAAAAAAATGATGAGAAGATTGCTGTTTTTGATTTTGGCGGCGGAACTTTTGATATTTCGATTTTGGAAATTGCAGACGGTGTTTTTGAGGTAAAGTCTACAAATGGAGATACACATCTTGGAGGAGATGATATTGACCAGAGATTAGTTGACTGGATCGCTGATGAATTCAAGAAAAGTGAAGGTATAGATCTTAGAAAAGATCCGATGGCACTTCAGCGTCTGAAAGAAGCAGGCGAAAAAGCAAAAATGGAATTGTCAACCACTAATCAGACAGAAATTAATCTGCCGTTTATTACTGCAACTGACAGCGGACCTAAACACCTGAACCTGAATCTTACTCGTGCAAAATTTGAGCAGCTTTGCGATGATATTTTTAATCGTCTCGTTGAACCCTGCGAAAAAGCAATTAAGGACTCGGGTCTGAAAAAAAGTGATATTAAGGAAGTAGTTCTTGTCGGTGGTTCAACAAGAATCCCGAAAGTTCAGGAAATCGTACAGGGAATTTTCGGTATAGAACCGCATAAGGGTGTTAATCCGGATGAGATCGTTGCTATGGGTGCAGCGATTCAGGGAGGTATTCTCGGCGGTGATGTTGATCAGGACATCGTTCTTCTTGATGTCACGCCCCTTACACTCGGGATCGAAACACTTGGCGGTGTGATGACTAAACTGATCGAGGCGAATGCCACTATTCCTATCAAGAAAACGGAGATATTCTCAACCGCTGCTGATAATCAGACATCGGTTGAAATTCATGTCCTTCAGGGTGAACGTCCGATGGCACTGGATAACAAGACTATTGGAAGGTTTCATCTTGACGGCTTACCTCCTGCACCAAGAGGTATTCCTCAGATCGAGGTTACGTTTGATATCGATGCTAACGGTATTTTAAACGTTTCTGCTACAGATAAGGCCACAGGGAAGGTTCAGAATATTACAATTACAGCATCCAGCGGTCTTACAGAAGAAGAAATCGATAAAATGAAGAATGATGCAAAAGTCCATGCAGAAGAAGATGTTAAGATAAAAGAAAAGGTTGAGGTGAAGAACAAAGCTGATCAGATGTCATGGCAGACAGAAAAACAGATCGAAGAACTTAAAGATAAACTTGATCCGGAAACAAAAGGGAAATTGGACGATGGTGTCTCCAGGCTGAAAGAAGCAGTGAAGAATGATAATACGGATGAGATGAAAACAGCAATGGATGAGCTGACTGCAATGTGGAATGAAGCCTCACAGAAAATGTATGAACAGTCGGCACAGGAAACTCCTCCTCCTCCGGGTGCGGAAGAGGCTCAGGAAGAACCTCCGAAGAAAAAAGGCGGGAAGAAAAAAGTAAAAGATGATAAAGAAATTAAAGATGCTGATTTTGAAGTTGTTGACGATTAGTATTTAATTCTGGTTCTCATTTATTTAAGAATAATTACTGCGCCGGTCCCGATTTTTGAGACCGGCGTATTACCCTGAAACTGAATAAATAAAAAGATCATAAACGGTGAAACTATGTTAGATTTTGATAAATTTACGGTTAAAGCCCAGCAGTCTGTCGGTGCTGCAAAAAGAATAGCTTCCGAAAATGATAATCAGCAGATTGAACCGGAGCATTTACTGCAGGCACTTTTAGATGATACTGCTAACATCGTTGAATCCGTATTAAAAAAGGTCGGGATCAATATTGATCTTCTGAAGAATGACATCAGGGATTCTTCAGAACGTATCCCGAAGGTTACCGGTGCCGGTAATATCTTTCTTTCTCAGAGATCTTCATCCGTTTTAGATACCGCATGGAAAGAAGCCGAACAATTAAAAGATGAATTTATTTCAACAGAACATCTTTTACTCGGATTGTTAAATGACAAAGAGATATTCAGTAAGTTCTTTAAAAAACACGGGATCAAAAAAGAAGATGTTTACCAGGCTCTTTTATCCGTTAGAGGAACACAAAGAGTTACAGATCAGAATCCGGAAGATAAATACAGGGCTCTTGAAAAATATGCAAGAGATCTGAATGACATGGCCCATAAAGGAAAACTTGATCCTGTTATCGGAAGGGATGAAGAGATCCGGAGAATCTTACAGGTGCTCAGCAGAAGGAAAAAAAACAATCCGATTCTCCTTGGAGATCCCGGAGTTGGAAAAACTGCTATAGCTGAAGGATTGGCTCATAGGATAATAGCGGGGGATGTGCCTGAAAATCTGAAATCAAAGAAGATAGCTGCACTTGATCTCGGGGCCTTAATTGCAGGAGCTAAATTCAGAGGTGAATTCGAGGACAGACTAAAAGCAGTCTTAAAAGAGATAGAGAAGGCTTCCGGTCAGATCATCCTGTTTATCGATGAGATCCATACTCTTGTAGGAGCCGGAGCTGCCGAAGGATCTATGGATGCTTCAAATATGCTCAAACCTGCACTTGCGAGAGGTGAATTAAGATGTATCGGTGCAACAACAAGAGGTGAATATCAGAAATATATTGAAAAAGATCCGGCATTGGAAAGAAGATTTCAGCCCGTGATGATCTCCGAACCTCGTGTAGAAGATACGATCTCTATTTTAAGAGGATTAAAAGAACGTTACGAAGTCCATCATGGAGTCAGAATTACAGACAGGGCATTGATACAGGCTGCTGTCCTTTCGGACAGATATATTACTGACAGGTTCCTGCCCGACAAAGCGATCGACCTGATCGATGAAGCTGCATCCAGATTGATGATCCAAATAGGGAGTATTCCGGAAGAATTAGACGAAATTGAGAGAAAAATAAAACAGCTGGAGATCGAACAGGAAGCGGTCAGGAAAGAAAAAGATGAAAGATCTGAAAAAAGATCTGTTAAGATAAAAAAAGAGCTTGCTGAATTGAATGAAAAAGCTAATTCCCTTAGAAGTCAATGGGAATTGGAGAAAGAAAAGATAACAACTATCAGAGGTTTGAAAGAAGCAATTGAAGTCGCAAAACACGAAGAAACAAAAGCTGAAAGAGAAGGGGATTACTCTAAAGCAGCAGAACTGAAATACGGAAAAATCAGAGGATTTGAAGATCAACTTAAAAAAGCTAACGAAGAACTGTCGATTGTCCAGAAGAATAAGAAGCTCTTAAGAGAAGAAGTGGATGAAGAGGATATCGCCGGAATTGTCTCCAGATGGACCGGTATTCCGGTAGAAAGAATGGTAGAAAGTGAAAAGGAAAAACTGATACATATGGAAAACAGGCTTCATTCAAGAGTTATCGGTCAGGATGAGGCTGTTTCTGCTGTAGCTAATGCTGTAAGAAGGTCAAGAGCTGGAATTCAGTCCGTTGAAAGGCCGATCGGTACGTTTATTTTCCTCGGCAGCACGGGCGTCGGTAAAACGGAACTGGCAAAAGCATTAGCTGAATTCTTATTTGATGATGAAAAAGCAGTAGTCAGGATCGATATGTCTGAATATATGGAAAGACATTCGGTCTCAAGACTGATAGGTGCACCGCCGGGGTATGTAGGTTACGAAGAAGGAGGACAGTTAACTGAAGCTGTCAGAAGAAAACCCTATTCAGTTGTATTATTGGACGAGATCGAGAAGGCCCATTCGGATGTTTTCAATATTTTGCTCCAGGTTTTGGATGAGGGCAGATTGACCGATAACAAGGGCAGGACGGTTAACTTCAGGAATACAATAATAATAATGACATCAAATATCGGGGCATCTTACATAATCGAGAAGATCTCAGGAATAACCGATACTAATGAAGATGAGATTTATGGGGATATCAGAATTGAACTATGGAAACAGTTAAGGCAGAGAATGAATCCGGAATTCCTGAACAGAATTGATGAAACAATTATATTCCGCTCTTTAAAACGTGAACAGTTGAAAAAAATTGTAGATATTCAGTTCAGAAGTTTAAAAGAATTAGTAAATAATTCCGAAATAGATATAGAACTGAAAGAAGATGCCCGTGAATATCTTGCAGATTCCGGATATGATCCTGCTTTTGGTGCAAGACCTTTGAAAAGAGTTATTCAGAAAACAATTACCGATCAGCTGGCACTCCGGATTCTTGACGGTAAAATTAACAAAGGGGATGTTGTCTCAATTAACTGCAGCAATGGATCAATTACATTAAAAACCTTAAAAAGTAAATAAAAATTAATGATGTAATAGTCTGTTTTTTTTCGTACTTTAAAAATTTAAATTATAATTGAAACCTGAAGGGTTCAATAGAAGTATAATAACCTTAAATCCTGAAAATATTTAAAATTTAGTTCAGCAGTTTAGGAGGAGTATTAATGAAGTTACATCGATCAATTTTGATATTTCTATTAATTTCTCTAATATTTAGTTTTATTTCCTGCAGCAAGAAATCCGAAGAAGAAATTTATTCAGAAGCCAAAGCGCTTTCTGATGGTGGAGAGTTTATGGAAGCTCTTGCTCTTTTTGAGGAACTTGTTGAAGATTATCCTGACGGAGTATATCGGGTTGAATCTCTTTTTCAGTTAGCTGCCATGTATGATGGATTGAATTATTCAGAAAAATCCATTGAAACATATAAACAGATCGCTGATGAATTCCCTGACCATGAAAAAAGAAGCAAAGCAATTTTTATGATAGGATTTATTTATGCCAACCAGGTAGGGGATCTGATAAATGCTGAAAAATATTATAAGCAGCTTTTAAGTGAATATCCTGATGATGAGTTAACTTCATCTGCTGAATTTGAACTTGAATTTTTAGGCAAAAACCCTGATGAAATTGATAACCTGCTGCTGAAAAGAATTGAAGCTGCTGAAAAGAAAAAGGCAATTAAGAAATAAATTCGGTGTCAGAAAATATTATTACAGATAATAGATTTAATAGTTATCCCCATTTTATAATCAGAAAAATATCTTTCCTGAAACAATGTAATATAGATAAAAGTATGTTTTACCATATTCGAAAACGATTCTTGTATTATCTTTGTGTTAGCCTTATCTTTATGATCTTTTCAGGTTCTGTGCAAGCTTTTCAATCAGAACAGAATGATCAGATAGACATCACATTATCAACAACAGTTGAACGTACAGCAACACCCCTGAATATTCCTGTTAATATGTCTGTCATATTGACATGGGAAGGTAAGCCCGACCGTTATTCGATTTCAAATTTTGAAAATCCGGTCTTAAAAAACCTTTCAATGACAGGAAGCCAAAATTCAAGTAAAGCTGAATTGCGGAACGGTAAAATATACACCATTAAAAATTATGTATTCAATTTGAAACCAATTGAGTTAGGTATGGGTTATGTTGAAAGTATTATCATTGAATATACTGACAATATGACAGGAGTAAAAGACCATCTGCTTACTCAGAGGATGAGCATAAAAGGCGAACCGCCGCTATATGAAAAGGATCTCGGATACGTCTTTACAATATCAGCAATAGTAATGTCGGTTTTTCTAGTGTTCTATATCATCCTATGGGTAAGAAAGACTAAAATGAACAAAAATGAACCGGAAACTGTTGTACCGAAGATGGAAGACCAGGTTTTATCGGTATTAAAAACAATACATTCTGAGGATAAAATTCCCTACCGGAATAAAATTGACCGGGTTATAAGTGAATTCAGGAAATATCTTATTGACAGGTTTAATATACCTGAAGAAAATAAATCTGCTGAATCATTTATCGAAGAAATTACAAATGCCGGTCTGGAAGATGAATACATTGATAAAATAAAAAAACGGTTCTTGAAAAAACAGAAATTTTAAGATTTTCAGGAAAAGAAGTAAATTTCGATGAATTTGAAATGATTTTTGGTTTAGTTGAAACCTGCATTATTGCATGCAGGAATATGAGAGATCCGGAAGAAGATATAAATAAGTAAAATCTACAAAAATATAATAAGTGATTTCTGGTAAAATTCGGAGGTCTGATGGATCAGGATATTAAAGCAATTAACGCTAAAATTGAAAAGGAGTCAAAGTTCGTTGATTCACTCGTCGACGAGATCGGAAAGGTAATTGTCGGACAGAAATACATGGTGGAAAGGCTGGTGATAGGTCTGCTTTCGAATGGTCATATTCTGCTCGAAGGAGTGCCCGGCCTTGCTAAAACTTTAGTTGTAAATACTCTTTCAAGATCAATTGACTGTAAATTTCAGAGAATTCAGTTTACACCGGATCTGCTTCCCGCAGACTTGATCGGTACCCTTATATATAATCAAAATGATGGAAGCTTTCATACAAAAAAAGGCCCCATTTTCTCAAACATGGTGCTTGCCGATGAAATAAACAGATCTCCTGCAAAAGTGCAAAGCGCTCTGCTCGAAGCTATGCAAGAAAGACAGGTTACCATAGGTGATAAAACTTTTATGCTTGAAGAACCGTTCTTGGTTCTGGCAACTCAAAATCCGATCGAGCAGGAAGGTACTTATCCGCTCCCGGAAGCCCAGGTAGACAGATTTATGCTGAAGGTTGTAGTAAACTATCCGGAAAAAAATGAAGAATTGCTGATCATGCAGCGGATGTCCGATATTGAACTGCCCCAGGTCAATCCTGTAATAACACCAAAAGATATTATAAAAGCCAGAACAGTTGTTAAAGAGGTTTATATAGACGAAAAGATCGACAACTATATACTTGATATTGTTTTTGCTACGAGAAATCCGCAGGAATACGGTTTTGATGATATGAATGATCTGATCCAGTATGGAGCATCTCCCCGGGCTTCCATTAATTTGAGACTTGCTGCAAAAGCACATGCTTTCCTGCGTCACAGGGGATATGTAACTCCTGAAGATGTGCGATCGATTGGTCAGGATGTTCTCAGACACAGAATAATTGTAACTTATGAGGCAGAAGCCGAAGAAGTGACGTCTGAGGATATTGTTAGAAAAATATTAAACAGAATAGAAGTGCCGTAGAATATGATCCCGAAAGAGATACTGAAAAAGGTTAAAAGAATAGAGATACAGACCCGGGGTATCGTTAACGATGTCTTCAGCGGCCAGTATCATTCGATTTTCAAAGGCCGCGGAATGGATTTCAGCGAAGTCCGGGAATATCAGTATGGCGATGAAGTAAGAAAGATCGACTGGAACGTCTCTGCAAGGGCAGGCCATCCCTTTGTAAAAGTATTTGAAGAAGAGCGCGAACTTACTGTTATGCTGCTTGTTGATGTGAGCTCTTCTGCGAATTTCGGCACATTTAATCAGATGAAAGGTGAACTTGCCGTTGAACTTTGCGCCGTTCTTGCATTTTCTGCGATCAAAAACAATGATAAAGTCGGATTGATCATCTTTACTGACAGGATCGAAAAATATATTCCACCCAAAAAAGGAAAATCGCATGTACTGCGTGTATTGAGAGAACTACTTTTTTTCAAGCCCGAAGGTGTCGAGACGGACATCAATGCAGCGCTGGAATACCTGAACAGAGTGACAAAGAAAAAAGCAACGGTTTTTCTTGTATCGGATTTTATATCCGATGATTTCAAAAAATCCCTGCAGATCGCTAATAAAAAACATGATATCGTAGCCCTGACTATAGTCGATCCGAGAGAGAGGGCAATGCCTGATATCGGTTTGGTGGAACTTGAAGATGCTGAAACAGGTGAAACAGTAATAGTTGATACATCAGACCATGCTCTGATGAACATGTTCTCTTCAAAAAGTGAAGAGGAAAGACTGAAAAGAGAGAAAATATTCAAGTCCCTTAATATAGATTCTATTGATATATTTACAGACAGATCATACGTTAAACCTCTTGTGAAGTTTTTCAGGATGAGAGCAAAGAGGTTTCACTAAGTAATTAAGAATTGTATAATAATAACGAGAAAAAACTATGAAACTATCAGTAATTGTATTATTAACCGCGCTTTTGTTCTCCTGCTCGCAGTATCAGCCGGGTTCGGATATATCTATGGAAAAACAGAGCCTTTATGCAAGCGCCCTTTTGAATCAGAAACTTTACAGACAGTCTTTGGTTGAATTTGAAAAACTGCTGAGATGGTATAAACTGGACGAATCAAAAAGGGCAAATGTAAATTATACTATGGGTGATATTTATTTCACTAATTTGAGTGATTATCAGAATGCTCTGGCACATTTTCTGAAGATAAAACATGTTTTTGATGACAGCAAGCTAATGGATGAGACAAACAAGAAAATTATCGCATGTCTGGAAAGATTAGGAAGGTATTCCGAGGCTTCACAGGTTTTGAAAGAATCGACCGGTCTGGGTGAAACCATGAGCGAGGATTCACCATTCGAAAGAGTTCCGGGTGACACTGTAGCTGTGATAGATGGATTTGTTTATACATCGGGTGAGCTGGATAATTTGTTCAGTTACTATTATAACGCTCTTCCGGAAGACCAGAAGGGGGATGGCCCAACCCGTGATATGAAAATAAATTTTATCAGAGATTATATTAGAACAGAAGTGCTGTACAACAGCGCCAAAAAGCAGAATCTGGACCAGGATCAGCAGGTCCTGGAAGTCGCCTTTTTACAGAAAAAAACTCTCATGGTGGAAAAACTCATCAGAAATGGCATGGAACAGGTGATCCAGGTGGCAGAGTCTGAAATAGTGGAATATTATGAGGCTAACAAAGATAAAATTGTAGAAACTAAAGAGGATGGTACCCAGGTTCCTGCTACTTTTGAGGCTGCTCATAATACTATTCATAATATAATCTATACTCAAAAAGTACAGAGCTATAAAGAACAACTTACAGATAGACTTATTCAGGAACAGAATGCCCAGATTTTTGCCGAAAAGATAAAATGATCAAGAAAACAAAATTTGACATCTATTTTGCATTTTTTCTAATTAACTTTGCATTAGCAGTTTACTGTCCGACTATTACTTTTTGCCAGGTTAGTGATGTTTCGGTTGAGTCAGGTGTTGATAAATCCAATCTAACAGTTGGTGAACTGGCTCTCTATGAAGTAACCGTAACTCATAAACCGGAAATAAAAGTAACCATGCCGCCCCCGGGTATCAATCTTGGGGGTTTTGAAATAAGAGAGTATAATGAAGTTGATCCGGCGGAAAAAGATGGACTGATCGAAAGAAAAGTGCAATATACGATCGCTGCGTACGATACGGGTCAATATGTTATTCCTCCGACAGGTGTGCTGTATATGCTTTCGGATTCTCTTCAGAATGTTCTGTTAACGGATGCTGTTCCGATCTATGTCAAATCAATTCTGACCGGGGAAGAAAGCGACATAAAAGATATTAAAGACCAGGTAAATATAATTACATCGAACAGTCTGTTTTGGATTATTGTAATTACCGTATCGGCCCTGCTTGCCGGAATTCTCGGATATTGGTATTACAAAAAGAAGAAACGCGGCGAATCTATATTTGAATGGAAAAAAGAACCGGAATTGCCGGCACATATTGATGCGCTCAATGCACTAAATAAACTAAAACAATCAGATCTTCTGTCTGACGGAAAGATTAAAGAGTATTATATTGAACTTTCGGAAATTTTAAGATATTATTTGCAGCGTAGATATTTTAAGATGTTTCTTGAGATGACAACAACTGAAACAAAAGAAACTCTTTCAGAGATTGACATAACAGATGAAGCGCGGTTAAAAACAGAAAAAACTCTGGAAGAATGTGATCTGGTTAAATTCGCAAAATTTGTTCCGGGTGAAGAAGTACATTCGGAATTGCTTGATGCGGCATTTGAAATAGTAGAATCAACAAAAATTGAAAAGTTTGATGTAAAAGAGGATATTTCCGCCCAGGATGCTGAATATAATGATGTTGCAGAAGTTGTGCAAGAGAACTCCGCAGAGGAAGTTAGAGCACTTCCTGATAAAAAATTCGAAACAAATGATGAACAAAATAATCCGGATTAATCTAAATTATGAGTTTTGCTGATCCATATTATCTTTTTCTTTTCTTATTCTTTCCCGGTATTGTGTACTGGTATATTAGTAAGAAATCAAAGAATAAAGGTACTGTAAGATTCTCAAATCTTGTGATCTTAGGACGTTTGAACAGAACCGGCAAGCAAAAACTGAAACATGTCGTCTTTATTTTGAGAATGTTGGTTTTAACTCTTGTGGTTTTGGGACTTGCCAGACCTCAATCCTCTTTTAAGGGTCAGAATGTTCATACTGAGGGAGTCGATATTGTTCTGGCTATGGACGTCTCAACAAGCATGAGAGCAGTTGACTTTGAGCCAAAAGACCGTCTCGGAGCGGCAAAAGTCGTTGCAGCCGATTTTATCAAAGGAAGAACGAACGACAGGATCGGAATGGTCATATTCGCAGGACGAAGTTACACACAATGCCCGTTAACTCTTGATTATGGGATACTGCTGTCTTTTCTTGATCAGATAGAAACCGGAATGGTTGAAGATGGAACGGCAATTGGAATGGCTATAGCTACTGCGGTGAACAGATTGCGCGAATCTAAAGCCAAAAGCAAAGTGTTGATCCTCCTTACTGACGGAAGAAACAATAAAGGAGAACTGGATCCGCTTACCGCATCAAACCTTGCAGAGGCGATGGAAATAAAAATATATACGATCGGAATGGGGAAAAGAGGGACTGCTATGTATCCTTTTAATGATCCGATCTTTGGTTCCAGGTTAGTTCCCGTACAGGTCGATATCGATGAAGATATTCTGACACAGATCGCAAATAACACGAGCGGAAAGTATTTCAGAGCTACAGACGAACAAAAACTTGAAGAAATTTTCAAAGAAATAAGCGAGATGGAAAAAACAAAAATAGAAATTGAGGAATACACCAGGTATACCGAGTTGTTTGTATGGTTCATTATTCCTGCTTTTCTGTTTTTTATTCTTGAAATCGTTTTGACAAATACAATATTTCGAAAAATACCATAAATTCTTTATAATATGATCAAATTTGCCAACATTCAGTTTTTACATCTTTTCTGGTTAATTCCGCTGCTGGTAGTTTTTTACGTATATGTATTCAGAAAAAAAGCGGATATGATAAAAAAATTCGGCTCCAAAGAATTAATGGAAAAACTCACGGCTAATACCAGCATAAAAAAACAGAAGATAAAAGCTGCAGCAGTTATTTTCAGTATCATGATACTGATAATTGCATTAGCCAGGCCGCAGATCGGGACAAAAAGAGAACAGGTGAAACGGGAAGGTCAGGATATTCTGGTCGCAATAGATGTTTCCAAGAGCATGCTTGCTGAGGATATCAGTCCGAACAGGCTCGAAAAAGCAAAACATGAGATATCCAAATTTATTGATATGCTTCAAGGTGACCGGATAGGTATTATTCCTTTTGCCGGTGAAGCTTTTGTTCAATGTCCTCTTACGCTCGATTACGGGGCGGCAAAACTGATGCTAAGCGTTGTTAATCCCAATCTTATTCCTTTGCCCGGTACGAATATTACCGCTGTTATCGAAAAAGCTATAGCAACATTTGAACAAAAAGAAAGAAAATACAAAGTGCTGCTGTTAATAACCGACGGAGAAGACCATTCGGAAGAAGCTGAAAAATATTCTGAACTGGCAGCTGCCGAAGGTATTGTGATATTCACTGTAGGTATCGGATCACCTGAAGGAGTACCTATCCCGGAATTTGACCAGTACGGTAACCGGACAGGATATAAAAAAGACAGCGACGGGCAGACTGTAGTAACAAAATTGAACGAACTGATGCTTGAGAAGATCGCATTAAATACTAACGGTAAGTATTATAATGCAACCCCTGAAGAGTCGGAACTTGATGATATATTTAATGTTATTGCCGGAAGCGAGAAAAAAGAACTGGGCAATATGGAGTATACTCAGTTCGCTGACAGATTCCAGTACCTGCTGATATTATTATTAGTTGTTTTGGTTTTTGAACTTTTCCTCAGCGAAAGGATCAAAGTAAAAACAGAATGGAAAGGGCGTTTTTTCTGATTTATTGAACCCAAACAATAAGAATGTAGTATATATAATAATAGAAAAATTCAAATTATCATGAAAAAGAGATCATTAATAACATTAACAATACTGCTTATTTTTACCAATTTGCTTTCGGCCCAGACCGCAAAAGAAAAAGTGCAGAAAGCAAATGAACTCTTCAAGACTGAGCAGTATGAGGAAGCCCTGAATTTATACACAGATGCATCACTGGATGATCCCGAATCGGCTGAAATTCACTACAATATGGGAAATGTGCTTTATAAACAGGGAAAGTTTGAAGAGACCTTTCAGGAATATAATAAAGTGCTGAACTCCGATAATGCCGATCTGCATTTCCGCTCATTCTATAATATGGGAAATACTTTGTACAGGATGGATAAACTGCCGGAAGCCATTCAGTCTTATGTAAAGGCCCTGGAATTGAATCCGGATGATATTGATACAAAATATAACCTGGAATATGTCCGGAACGAGCTCAAAGAGCAGATGCAGAACCAGGAACAGAACCAGGAAGGCGACCAGCAGCAGGAACAGGAACAAAGTGATCAGCAGCAGGATCAAAGCGAACAGAAGCAGGGCGAGCAGCAGGAGCAGGATAAACAGGAAAGCGAAGGAGAGGAACAGCAGGAAGAACAGCAGCAGCAGGGTCAGCAGCAGGACGAAAGAGAGTTGACAAAAGAAGAAGCCGAACGTATTCTGAATGCTCTTCAGAATGACGAAAAAGACCTGCTCGAAAATAGAAAAATGAAGTCGAATGCAAATATACGTGTAAAAAAAGACTGGTAATTTATTAATAAAGGTGATAAATATTAAATATGGAATGGCTTGAAGAATTAGATATTTTCAGTTTGGCTTTTCTTATTCCATTATTATATGGATTATGGAAGAAAATCACGGAGAGCCGTACATACAATGATGAATTAAAAGTAATAGTGAATGAAAAGGCCAGTAAAGAATATGGTGAAGATATAGATATGTTTGAAGATAATGTTGTGATTTATGATGAAAAACCCAAGTCAGCCGAAATAACATAATTCCGGTTTATTATGAAATTTTCAGGATTTAAAACAGTCTTACTGATAGTAATGACGGTTCTTTTTATATCATGTGCTTCTTCCAGGAGCACTTTTGATTCAGAGGATATAGATAAACTCAGACAAAAGAACGAATCGGAATTGACTGATATTGATAAACTGCGGATCGAACTGTCAGATAAGTTTGCAAAAGCTGAGAGATATCTCAGTCTGGGGCAGTTCGAAGGTGCTTTGGATATAGCTCAATCTGTTATCAATGACTATCCGGAAACCGAATATTCCGATAAAGCACTTTTTATGAAAGGGATAATTCTATCCAGTGTCCTTAATTTTAACAGGGACCTGAAAAAAGCTGCCGCAGCATTCAGAATGGTAATTGCCACAGATCCGGTTACCGAATATGATAAACTGGCAGAAATTGAACTTGAAAAGATCAAAAAACAGATATAACCTTTACTAAGAATGATCAGAATTTTAAACAAAAATATAATCTTTGCTGTTGTTCCGGTTATTATACTCTTACTTGCTACAGTTACTTATGCATTTAACGTAACTGTCAAAGCATACTTCGACTCAGGGGAGTTGTTCGTAAATCAGCCGGCAACTTTTGTTATTGAAGTTTCGGGTGCGTCCGGAAACGTTACCAAACCGTCTCTGCCGGATTTTGAGGGATGGTTTGTTTATTCAGGATCTACAGGACAATCGCAGAATTGGACTGTGATAAACGGCAAAATGTCTGCAAGTATATCATATACTTACGGTATTATTCCTCTTAAAGAGGGTAATACCAAAATTCCTCAAATTACAGTCAATATAGATGGTAAAGATTATAAGACCGAATCCTTTACAGTTGAGGTCAAAAAGGAGAGAACTGTAACACCGCCTCCGGCAGGAGGAAATCTTCCCGATCCTTCCGGATCGGAAAATGATCCGGAACTTTTTCTCCTGGTCAGCCCCGACAAACGTGAGGTTTATCAGAACGAGGGTATAACCCTGGAATATAAAGTATATATTGGCCAGAATGTTGAGGTCTCAGAATACAGCCAGCTGAATATTCCTTATTCACAGGGATTCTGGGCTGAAGATTATTCCATGCCCAGACAGCCTCGGGCTGTTCCGGAAATGTATAATAACAAACGATATAATGCAGCCGTTCTGAAAAAAGTGGAATTATTTCCGACAAATTCCGGCGAATTTGATATAGATCCCATGGAGATGCAGTTTGCAGTAAGATCCAATAATTCGACCAGAAACAGAAGTGTATTTGACAGCTTTTTTAATAGAGCCACAGAAAACGTTAAAGTCAGGTCAAATGATCTGAAGATCACGGTAAAACCGCTGCCTGTTGAAGGCAGACCTTCGAATTTCAGCGGCGCTGTCGGAAAATACAGCATGTCGGCATCTGTAGATAAAATGAATATCAAAGAAAATGAATCCATCACCATGAAAATTACTATAAGCGGTGAAGGAAATATAAAACTGATCAACGAACCTGTTCTGGACCTGCCGGACTATTTTGAAGTATATGATCCGAAAGTCGGTGAAAAAATAGACAAACTCGGCAGTACCGTATCAGGAGAAAAAACTTTTGAGTATGTTCTGATTCCGAGAAGAAGAGGAAACTATTCCCTTGATCCTGTTTCATTTGCCTTCTTTGATCCCGAATTGAGAGCATATAAAGTAATAGAAACAAGGCCTTTGAGTATAAATGTCAGCCCTGATGAAAGTGTGATCTCAAATGCACCGAGAAACCTGAACCGCGACGAGATCAGGGTGCTTGGCCAAGATGTAAGATTTCTGAAAGAAAACGTCACAAAGTGGGGAAAGATCGGAAGCCGGGATTTTATGTCATTTTCATTTCTTTCACTGCTGTTTACTCCTGTTTTACTTGTATTGGGTGCATTCGTATATTCCAGAAGATTACAGAAATTGAATAAAGATATAGGATACAAACGCAGCATCAGAGCAAATACAATAGCTGTAAAAAGGCTAAAAAAAGCTCATGCCATGCTGACCAAAAATGATCCCGAAGCATTTTTCCCGGAAGTCGCAAAAGCGCTTCAGGAGTATATTGCCGATAAACTGAATGTTGCCGCTGCCGGTATTGTTACTGATGAAATAGAACGTATTCTTAAGAATATGCAGATAGATGATGACCTCCTCAGATCATATATAGACTGTCTGAGAACCTGTGATTTTCATAGATTTTCTTCTATGAAAACCTCTCCGGAGGAGATGAGCACGCTCTACGATGACTCAAAAAATGCGATCTTTAACATGGAAGAACGGTTAAAAAAATCTGCTTAAAAAATGAAGATATTGCAAAAATTATGAATTTGAGAACTCTTAATATATTACTGATAATATTTCTCGTTTTGTTTTCATCCGCTGTGTATGGACAGCATTACAATACGCTGTTTCAGGAAGGCAACAGTTTCTATCAGAATGATGACTACAACGAAGCTCTGCAGATGTATCTTGGTGTAATGAATGAGGGTTTTGAAAGCGGGGAGCTTTATTACAATATCGGAAATACTTATTACAAACTCGGCAATATGGGAAAAACAATCCTTTTCTACGAAAGAGCCCGAAGATTTATCCCGGATGATGAGGATCTGATTAACAATATTACTCTTGTTAACATATCACTTGCCGACAGGATCGAACCTCTGCCGGAAGTTTTTTACATAAAATACTGGAACAGTTTCAGGAATATATTCTCAATTACGGTCTGGAAACTGTTCTTTTTTGTATCGTGGTTTTTTGTTTCCGCTGCGGTAACCGCTCTGTTTTTTACCGACAACGAAAAATATGTCAGACGGATGAAAACATCTCTTATATCTTTTGGGATAGTCCTGATAATTATCACATGTGTTTTTGTGTCGAAAGCATCCCTGGATAAGACCGGTCTCGATGGGATTGTTATGGAAAAAGAAGTAAGCGTCTATTCATCGCCGAATGAGACGGGTACTGAGGTGTTCCTGATACATGAAGGAGCAAAGATAAGAGTTAAAAGACGTATGGATGATTGGGTTGAGATACGGCTGGAAGACGGTAACGTCGGCTGGCTGAAAGCTGATTCCTTCGAAATTATATAACCCGCCTGTTATTTATTTTCAAATATCCATATTGGTGTGGATTTAGTCAACTCCTGCCCACTGGTCTTGTCATGGATATTAACCGAGACTATGTATTGACCTGTCCTTATTATATGATGGTCTATCTGGAAGAACTGATAGTCTGTTCTCCCTTTAATATTGTATTCTGTCTGAGTCCGGACTTCGTCGATAGTCTTGAATTCTGAAATGTCCATATTGCTTATAAAATGTTTCATGTCGATATCATCCACTTTTCCGTATTTTACAGGACTGACCGAATATTCGATAACATAATTTGATGATCCGGATTCATCTGCGACATAAAGATTGTAAATTTCAAAAAATATATAAATGGGCTTGTCAATATGATAAAGATGAGCAGGATGGTGAAACAGTTTGACATTATCTCTGCTGAGCCCTGCCTCTATATCTTTCAGTGTTATATTATAGGCTAACATAATGTCACTCATTGACAGGTTTTCAAGCCCCCGGTCCTCAATGACCAGTTTATCTGATAATATGGCCTGATTTCCGGACGCTTCATCAAACAAAAAGACTACGACCTCGTATTCTCCGGGATCGAGTTCCATCCTCTGAGAAATTGTATACACGTCATTGTAAATGTGCTCCATTTCAAAAAGATAGATCAGTATCTTTGTCGTTATGTCTTCCTCAAATACAAGATTTCTATCCTTATCATAGACAGATACTTTGCTTTTCGGACGCGATGTGAATTTAATGATATCACGTTCCCACATCGGCAGGGATAGCGGCAGGCCGTAAAACACCTCTATCGAGTTTTTCCCTCCTTCTCCTGCAAAACGCAGAATATCCACTGGAAACTCAGTTAGTCTGACAGACTGGTTTCCTCTCTGTCCAAACTGTACACCCTGATGTGCAGAAACCTTTTCCGAAAAAATAAGAATTAGTAGAATTATTGAAATTACGGTTGAGAACTCTTTAATGAGATTTTTCCTCATTTCTTATCCCGGTTATATCTGATTGTTAATTATTTAATTGCAGTTTTAGTCAATTTATTTTTCAAAAATCCTCAATACTGTTGAGTCTTTCACTGTTGTTCTCGCAATTCTGTCGGTAACTTCAAGCCTGAGAGAATATGGTCCCGGTTTGGTAAGACTGTGGTCTATTCTTAAGAACATCGATTCGTTCTGCTTGTTTCCTTTCATGTTAAACTCGGTTGTTACATTCCGGATCAGCTGTTCATTAATAAATAGACCTTTCACAAAATCAACAACACTGTAATCATCTTCACCCATATAACTTAGATTATAATTCACGGATATATCCGTGCTGCCGGGTTCACCTCCCAGCATAATATTATATATTTCAAAATATATGTATATGTTCTGGTCAATTGTGTAAAATCTTGAAGGATTCGGTGCAATTTCAAGGTTATCTCTTAAAGGTGGATTAGACCCGTCAATGATTTCAATATTACCGGCAAGCTGTATATCACTTAACTGTAATTCACTGAAATCAAATTTTCTCACCCTGACCGAATCCCTGTAGGTGCCTGCATTATCTGAATAATAATCCATTGTCTCAAAAGCAAATAGATAACTATCGGGCTGATCAATAAGGTATGAATCCATAAATACTGCCAGATCATTCGAAGATGTGTCATTTTCAGATACGGCAAGTTCAATATCAATATCCTTTATATCTTCCACAATACTGTTCCATTCATGATCATGCAGGAATATTCCGGATTTCAATGAACCGTAATAATAATCACCTTCTTCGCTGAAATTTAATCCGCTGAATGGTAAACCGTAATAGATCTCAAGTCTGGTGCTTCCGTCCTCACCTCGGAAATTCGCATAGTCGTAATGAGCAGGAATAAAATTTCCTTTTGGAATAAACTCATAATAATCGGGAAATTCTTCTTCAACATCCTCAATTATCTCGATGAAATTAAAATTATTCCAAACCGCCAGATTAAAATTATCATATTCCACTCCGGGCAGTCTTCTGAATACAAAAGTAAAATCAGGATACTGCCAGTGGTCAAAAGCCAACAAACTATCTAAATTCCTGTACTTAACACGATTCTTTGGCCTGCCGTATTTTATCAGTATTTTCCCCTGCTCTGTTCTCCATCCCTCGATATTAAACCGGGGAACTGTCCAGCGCAGGTTTGCTTCTGCCACCCGGCTGTAGTGCTCTAACAGTCTTTCATTGACAGGGGAAAGAAAAAGCGGATCCTTTTTCTGCCAGTAATTTTTTTCCGTTTCTTCTGCTGTTATCATATTGTCATTATTAAATCCGCCGGTCTGCAGGAATCCGACATTGTCAAATATCAATTTTTCATCATCCTCCATCAGATTTCTTGCTGTTCTGAATTCTTCAAATGCCGGTTCAAACTGCCTCATCTTATGGTATCCCAGGCCAAGGAACAAATGCCCGTCCTTGTCATCAGGGTGATTATTTATCAGCTCCTGAAACAGTTCGAGGAACTTATCCATTTCGCTCTTATCATGAATATAGCCCTCATAAATGTTGCCTTCTCCTGTTGAGTGTTGATACTCATATTTGTCATAATATAATAAGGCTTTCCCGAATAATGCATCCCGGTTTTCAGGATCAATTTTGAGTATTTTATCATAAACTTCCATCGAAGCAGAGTCATCCTCCGCCACGTATTTATCCCACCTGATCGGCGGAGCTAAATAAAAAGATTTTCCTTCAAGGAGCATATCATAATCCAGGAATGATTCCGCACGATACTTATTCCTGTAATCGACCATATTTGAATCATAGAAAAAGTGTTGAACGGAAATCCCGGGTGGTAGTTCATTGACCGAATTAGGCGTATAAGGATCGACTCTGAACCTGTATCTTTCTGCTTCATGCTCATAATACTTCGCTATACCAAGCAGGGCATCAGTACTCATCGAATCGATGTCAAGCATTCTTTCCCACATTGTTTTTGCGACCGAGAAGAAAAACCTGTCTTCATAGATCAGCGCCAGTGCTTTCAGATATTTCAGGTCATCATCGCCTTCACGCAGGGCGTCTATCAATGCTTCTTCGGCTCTTTTTAGGAATGTCGGAGTTCTTAACTGCTGATAGCACAGCCCCATTTCATAATATGCATCACCAAATCCCCGGTCTTTTCCAATGGCTTTTTTAAACACATCAACTGCTTCTCTGTATTTTTCCTGTTTTTTGAGTTCAAGTCCCTGCTTGTAGTATTCTTCAGCAGTTTGAGAATATAGTATATCTGAAATTGACAGGATAGAAAAGAAAACTGTAAAACTGAAAACGAAAATTTTTCCCAAAGCCCGATTTGTATTATGCTTCAAGGTTCTCTCCAGTTGAATTCTACTTCAAAAATCCTATTCAAATATTCTGAGAAATACTACATTATTGACGATTGTTCCTGCGATATTGTCCGTTACCTCAAGCGTAAGTGCATATTCTCCCGTCTCAGTCAGGTTATGCTCGATCTTCAGGAATATCGATTCGTTCTGACGGCGGCCGCGCATGTTGATTTCCGTTGTCACATCCCTGACCTTCTGTTCATTTACAAATATATCCTTTACAAGGTCAAGCACATTGTAATTATCCTCACCGCGGTACTGGAGCGAATATTTGACTGAATAGTCGGTACTGCCCTGCATTCCGTCAAGAAACAGATTGTATATCTCGGAATAAATAAAGATCGGCTGTTCCTGTCTGAAAAATCTCGGAGGATTCGGCGCTATCTCCAGGTTATCCCTGGTTACCGGAAGTGAACTATCCAGAAGCTGAATATTGTTCGCTACCTGAATATCGCTGATCTGCAGTTCCTCAAAACCGAACTCTCTCGCAGCCAGTCCGCTCCTGAAAGTCCCGATGTTTTCCGAATAATGATCCAGTATCTCAAATCCCAGGATGTAAGAATCCGGATCGACCTGAAACTCACTCATATATACTGCAAGATCATCGGATGAAGTATCTGAATTTACAACTTCAAGTTCAATATCAAGATCGTTTATATCATCAACGATAGGATTCCATAGCGAATCCCTGACAAAGATCCCGGCTCTGAATGATCCGTAATAATAGTCGCCTTCTTCGCTGAAAATAACTGTATTGAACGGGATACCGTAATATACCTCGATCTGGGTTTTCCCGTCCTCACCCCTGAAAACCGCATGGTCATAAGAGGCATTTATGAATCTGCCTTTCGGTTTGTATTCGTAAAAATCCGGGTGTTCCTTTTCAACATCTTCGAGTATCTCGGAAAAATTCAAATCATCCCAAATGCTTAAATTAAAGTTATCATACTCAACTCCGAGCTGTTTTTCGAAGACAAAGGCAAAATCGCTATAATGCCAGTAGTCATACATCCTGAAATCAGCGCCTAAAGAAACACTGCTGTTCCTGTATTTGACCTGGTTTTTCGGAGAACCGTATTTGATTAATATTTTTCCCTGGTCAGTTTTCCAGCCCTCAATTCCCTGACGGGGGATCGTCCAGCGCAGCGCCGCTTCAGCTACCCGGCTGTAATGCTCCAGTTGACGTTCGTTGTAGGACGAAAGTATTAGAGGATCTTTTCTCTGCCAGTAATTTTTGTCAATATCATCTGCATTTACCATCTCCGTCTGTCTGAATCCGTCTGTCTGAAGGACAGCAACATTATCGAATACCTCTTTCTCCTCATCATCCATAAGGTTCCGTGCGGTACTGAATTCCCTTAAGGCTTTTTCGTATTCCCTTTGCCGGTGGTATGCAAGACCGAGGAACAGGTGTCCATCCTTATCGTCGGGATAATTCTCCACCAGGTCTTCAAACATTGCAGCGAACTGCTCAAGACCACTTTCATCCTGCACATATCCGTCATAAACCTGAAGGCCCATTGAATACTGGTATTCGGCTGTGTTGAAATAAATGAGGCCTTTGCCGAACAGGGCATCCCTGTTGACCGGGTCGGTCTCTAAAATCCTGTTGTAGAAATCCATTGCGGTTGAATCGGATTTTTCAGTGTACTTATCCCACCTCAAAGGTCGGGCAAGTTCATTTTCCTTCCCATAGAGAAGGGCTTTTACATTAAAAATATCACCGAAAAGATCAGCCTGATAATTGACAAAATTTGTGTCATAGAAAAAATGTTTGGGTTCGACCACATCAAGAAGATCCTCGATAAATTCATTCGGTGTATAGGGATCAACCCTGAACCTGTTAGCGTCAGCATCTCTTTTGTGTGCTCTCGCAAAACCTAAAAGGGCATCGGTACTGGTCGAATCTATATCGAGCACACGCTGCCATGTGGATTTAGCCAGCGGATTGAATAACATTTTCTCATACAGCACAGCCAAAGCGGAAAGGTATTTTATGTCGTCGCTGCCTTCCTTTAGGGCATTCAGGAAAGCATCCTCGGCCCGTTTCCTTGAAGAAGGTGTGCCAATGTTCTGGAACGCTATTCCCATTTCATAATAAGCCTCTGCAAATCTACGGTCTTTCACAATGGCTTTTTCAAAAACATCGACTGCTTCTCTGTATTTTTCCTGTTTCTTGAGCTCAAGTCCCTGTTGATAATACTCCTGCGCCGTTTGAGCGGATACAACATGAGAATATAACAGAATTATCACTGCGGTAAACAGAGAGATCATTGTTCTTAAAAGAATTCTGTACATTAAGATCCTTCAAATATCATCTTTTAAAATAATGTGAATATTGTAGATTTTTCGGTAACATTTCCAGAATTATTGTCCGTTATTTTTAATGTCAGGCTGTAAGGGCCCGGTCTGATTAGGTCGTGGTCGATCCGCAGGAAAAGTTTTTCCTCCTGACGGGAACCGCTGATCGTGAAATTTGTCGTAACTTCTTTATATTTTGGGGTTCTGTTAAAAAGGCTTTTCAGTTTCTCTCCGAAAGAGTATTGTTTTTCCCCCGCAAACTGAATTGAGTATTCTACCGTGAGACTGTTTTTTCCGGGGGAACCTTCGATAAAAAGATTATAAACTTCATAATAAATAAAAATCGGTTCTCCGGTGAAAAAGAACCGCCGCGGATTAAGTGTCAGTTCAATATTCTCCCGGGAAACAGGAGCTCCAACATCTATTTCCGCAATATTGGTCGATACAAGTATGTCGCTTATCTGCAGGTTTTCAAAACCATAATACTCCACAAAAACCGTGTCTTTATTAAATCCTGCGTTATCCGAGTAGACATCCTGCAATTCAAACGAACAGAAATAGTTGCCCGGATTTACCTGGTAGCTGAAACCGCTCGTGATTATAGCATCCGTTACCGTATCGACTGCTGATGTTTCCAGCTCGAGCATCTGCTCCTGAATATCCTGCACTGTCAGGTTCCACTCTGTGTCATGCAGGAACACACCGGTCCGACAGACACCGGTATACTGATTCTCTTCTTCCTCCAGTTTCACTCTGTTTGCCGGGATGCCGTAAAATACTTCCAGCATGGTCTTTCCGTTTTCTCCCCGGAACGTGACAAGATCATATGGAAAATCAATGAACAATCCTTTTGGTTCATATTTGTAATACTCAGGGAATACAGGCTCAATGACATTTTTCATGGTTTCTTTCATGATAGGAGGGAATTTGTAATTTTCATACTTGTCACCCCATCCGGTTTCAAATATGAAGGAGAAATCATCATAAGACCAGATCTCATTCTTCATATAGTCCAGTGTTTCATCTTGTGAAACAAATCCGGGAGTCCCGCCAAAATCAAATCCGGCTCTTGATACAATATCATTGCTGACATTCTTTTTCATATACTGCGGCTGCCCGTATTTTATCAGGATCTTACCCTGAACTGTTTTCCAGCCTTCGATCTCACTTAAGGGAATCGAGAACCGCAGATTCGCTTCAGCCACACGAGCATAATGTTCCAGTTCCCGTTCATTGTAATAAGTAAGATAGAGCGGATCCCTTTTTCGCCAGAAATTATTTGCATCCTGATCCGGTTCTAATTTATTATTAAAGAAACCGCCGTTTTCAAGCACTCCAACGTAAGTAAACACTAGAGATTCATCTGCATCCATCAGTGTATGTGCAGTCATGAATTCATCATATGCTTTGTCATAGTCTTTCAGTCTGTGATAGGCAAGGCCTACAAAAAGATGCCCGTCCTTGTCGTCGGGATGCTTGGAGATCAGTTCTTCAAAAATTTTAGCAAATTCAATCACTCCATCCGGATCCTGTGCAAATGTGTTCGTCAATACACTTGTTTCATCCCAATATTTAAATTTTACCCTGTCAAACTGGAGAACACCAAGACGGTAAATTGTGTCCCTGTCATCCGGATATATTTCAAGTATTCTGTTATTGAATTTTATGGCATCATTTAAATCCATCTCAACAAACTGATCCCAGCGTATCGAAGGAAGGTCGTCCATTAACCTGCGGTTTCTAAGCTCTTTTATATATAAGGAAGGATCATCAACAATATCACCATATGCCCGGGCATTATACATAATAAGATTAATATCGTCTCGTATGCCTCCATCCCTGATCCTGATCCTGAACTGATTTACCCTTTCAGCATGGTATTTTGCCATCCCGGTCAGTGCATCATAGTTATCCGGCTGGTGTTTCAGTATTTTTTCCCATTGATCTTTTGCTTTGGTGATCTTTTTCATCTCCTCCAGCACATTCCCGAATGCGGTTCTGTATTTTATCACTTTTTCACTGTCATCCGGAATATTAAGAATATCACATCTGTCAATAGCATCATCCAGAGCACTTTCCGCTTTTTTCAGATCGTCAGGTGTGAATTTTTGAAAATAGATTAATCCCATCTCATACAGCGCCTCCGTATGAAGCCTGTCTTTCTCCACTGCCTCCTTGAAAGCTTCTATAGCCTCGTCGATCATGCCCAGTTCCTTTTTAACCAGTCCCTCCTGAAAAAACTCCTGGGCCGTTTGTGCAAAGAGAGGAGAATCTGCTGGATATAGAACCAATATTATAAAAAGCACATAAGCACTCATAACCATAAACTTAAACATCCATATTCCTTTTATTTATTCATCACTGCTAAAAAAGCCTGAACATCACCGGTTTTTCCGCGGTGCTTCCCGAGATATTGTCCGTAATTTTTAATGTCAATACGTACGGACCCGATTTATTCAGGTCATGGTCAATCCTCAGGAAAAGTAATTCTTCCTGTCCGGTACCGGTCGAGGTAAAAGTCGTACTTACGTCCTTATAGACCGGACCTCCTCCGAACAGGCTTTTTAATCTATCCCCGAAGCTGTAATTCTTTTCTCCGGCAAACTGTATTGAATATTCAACAGTAAAATTACTGATGCCGGGTGTACCCTCAACATAAAGATTATATATCTCATAATAAATGAATATCGGTTCTTCTTCAAAAAAGAGACGTCTCGGATTTATTGTTAATTCCAGGTTCGATCGTTCAATAGGCGCGGTCTCATCAATTACCCGAATATCATTTGTTAACAATATACCGCTGATCTGAAGTTCTCCGTATCCATATTCTTCGATTTCCAGGGTATCTTTAGAGAATCCAACATTTTCAGAATAAATATCCTGCATTTCAACTGAACTGAAGTAGTCACCCGGTCTGATTTGATAATTTAATGCTCCCGTAATTAGCTCATCTGATGAAGTATCTATCTCAGAAATCCCAACTTCAATATTATGTATCTGTATATCCTCAATAACAGATCCCCAACCGGAATTATGAAGAAATACACCTGTTCGGCAGACACCGGTATAATTATTGTCATCTTCGCTGAATTTTATCCTGTTTACCGGTATCCCATATGACATTTCTACCAGGGTTTTTCCGCCCTCTCCCCGAAAGGTCGTAAAATCGTATGGAAAATCAATGAACATCCCCTTTGGTTTATACTCATAATACTCAGGAAAATTTGGCTCAATAACCTCTCTCATTATCTCATTCATATGAGGTGGAAATGTAAAGTTACCGTATTTGTCTCCAAGGCTGTTCTCAAATATGAATGAAAAATTATCATAAGACCAGACCTCATTTTCAATGTAGTCCATGGAGAAAGATGGAGATAGATCCTCAAATCTTGATGTAATATCATTGGTAACGTTTTTCTTCATATACTTCGGATGCCCGTATTTTATCAGTATCCTTCCCTGAAATGTCTGCCAGCCTTCAATCCTTTTTACAGGGATCGAAAATCGCAAGTTTGCTTCAGCAATCCGTGAGTAATGCTCCAGTTCGCGTTCGTTATATTCTGTAAGATAGAGCGGATCTTTTTTTAACCAATAGTCTGATATTTCAGGATGTGACTGAACATAATTGAAATAAAATCCACCGTCCTCGAGAAAATCAACAATATTAAAAACAGATAATTCAAGTTCATCCATTATTTCTTTTGCGGCCTCGAACTCTTCCGAAGCTTTTTCATATTCCTTAAGTCTGTGATAAGCAAGCCCCAGGAAAAGATGCCCATCCTTGTCATCCGGGTGCCTGGAAATCAGATCTTCAAAGATCCTTGCTAATTCAACTATACCTTCTGGGTCCTGTACATAAGTGTTTGTCAGGGCTGTTGTTTCATCCCAGTATTTGAATATTACCTTGTCAAAATACAGTAGACCTTTTCGGTAAATTGCATCTCTATTGTCAGGGAAGATATCTAATATTCTGTTATTAAACATTACGGCATTATCAAAATCCAACTCGACAAACTGATCCCATCTGATGGGGGGCATTTCGTTCATTAATCTGTTATTCCGGATAGTCTTAATATAATATGATCGATCGTCAACTATATTACCGCTCATCAATGCATTATACAATGAAAGATTAAGGTCATCACCCTGATTATTGTCTCTCATCCTGATCCTGAACTGTCTGACTCTTTCTCCATGGTATTTTGCCATCCCGGTTAAAGCATCATAATTCTCAGGCTGATGATCCAGAATTTTTTCCCATTGCTCCTTTGCCTTGGTAATCTTCTTCATCTCTTCAAGGGTTTTGCCGTAGGAAATCCTGTACCTGATCACTTTTTCACTGCTGTTTGGAATATTAAGGTCATCACATCTGTCAATGGCATTATCAAAGGCATCTTCAGCATTTTTCAGATCACCGGGTGTGAATTTATCATAATAGATAAGGCCCATCTCATACAATGCTTCTGTATAAAACCTGTCTTGTTCAACCGCTTTTTTGAAAGCCTCGATCGCCTCGTCGTTCTTTTTCTGTTCCTTCAGCGTCATTCCCTGCTGAAAATGCTCCTGCGCAGTCTGAGCAGATAGGGGAGGACAGACTGATAATAGGATCACTATTATGAAGAGCGCATACGTATCCCTGACGATTTTTGTATCCATACATAGTCCTTTTCTATATGTTACTGCTCAAAAAGCCTGAACATCACCGGTTTTTCCACGGTGCTTCCCGAGATATTGTCTGTGATTTTCAGGGTCATCGTGTAAGGTCCCGGTTTGTCGAGATCATGATCGATCCGAAGGAACATGTTCTCACCGGGTTTTGATCCCCGGTTGGTAAATTCTGTCGTTACGTCACGATATAACTGCTCGTTGACAAACAGGCTTTTAATCATTTCGGTGACGGTATACTTCTCCTCACCGGCGAACTGTATGGAGTATTCCACTGTAAAATTATTGTTCCCGGGTGTCCCTTCCAGGAACAGATTATATATTTCATAATATATATATATCGGATCTCCGATACGATAGAACCGCCTCGGATTTGCTGTGATCTCAAGATTCGAACGTGATACGGTTTCTCCCTGAGTCAGCATTCTTATATTGCTCGAGAGGAGTATATCACTGATCTGAAGATCACCGAATCCGTATTCTTCAATTTCAAGTGTATCTTTATAAAATCCGGAATTATCAGAGTACAGGTCCTGCATCTCAACCGAACAGAAATACTCTCCCGGATCGACCTGGTAACCGTAACCGCCCGTGATTATGGCATCGGTTGAAGTATCCACTGCTGCAACTTCAAGCTCGAGATTCTGCTCCTGAATATCCTCAAGTATCAGGTTCCACCCGCTGTCATGCAGAAACACACCCGTCCGGCAGACACCCGTGTAAAATTCATCGTCCGAATCGAACATAACCCTGTTAATCGGAATGCCGAAGTATACCTCTAATTGAGTTTTACCGTCTTCTCCTCGGAAAGTTGCATGATCGTAAGGAAAATCAATGAACAATCCCTTGGGTTCGTACTCATAATACTCCGGGAATTCTTTTTCGACATCTTCAGCGATCTCCTTGAAATTCAGGCCCGAAATCAGCCCTATCTCATATTTATCTTTTTCATCAAAAGCTCCCGTCTCGAACTTGAATGTGAAATCATCATAATACCAGAAATTATGCTTTAGATTAGCCCTGTCCGAAAGTTCGGCGGGAGTCGGTTCAAATGGATCATTATCGATATATTTCAGTTTCTTCTTCGGAGTACCGTATTTGATAAGTATCTTGCCGCGGTCTGTCTTCCAGCCTTCTATATCATCCCCGGGAATAGAAAACCGCAGGTTTGCTTCCGCCACACGGCCGTAATGTTCGAGTTCTCTCTCGTTATATTCAGTCAGATAAAGCGGATCGCGCTCCGTCCAGAATATCGGATCGTTATCCGAACTCCGGATATTATCTTCTTTTAATCCCCCGGTCTTTAAGTAACCCACGTTGGAAAATGCAGCCTTTTCATCGTCGGACATCAGTTCCTTTGCTATCTGAAACTGCTCATACGCAAGGTCATACTCATGCATACGGTGGTACGCCAGACCCAGAAAAAGATGCCCGTCCTTATCATCATCATTATCCAGGATCAGATCCTCGAACATATAAGAGAATTCATCGAGTTCGCCGTTGTCGAAATGCAGCAGACCGAGCCTGTATACGGCATCGCGGTTTCCCGGATCGATATCAAGTATTCTTTCGTTGTAATATCTTGCTGTGGAGTCATTCTGCGCGATATAATCATCCCAGGTGATCAGGTTGACATGAAATACCCTCATAAAATTTACTATATCTTTATAATTTATAAGTGCGATATTATTTTTTAACATTACATTGACCATGTTTTCATCCCAGAGAAATGGCGCCTCTATAAAATATCCGGCGTGAGGATCGCCCAGCATCAGATCCATCTCCGGTTGAGCAATATTTTTCAGCATTTCCAGGTTGTAATCCACACGGTTTCGGTCATTGTTCGCATTTTCAGCATACAGTTTCGCCAGCCCGGAAAGAGCATCTATGTTTTCGGGATCGTCTTCTAATATTTTATCCCAGGTCGATCTTGCGTATCCCGCACCGCGGGATCCCCTGGGATCGGCATATATCTCGGCAAGCTGATTATTGCATTTCAACTCGTCATACCCGGTCCTCCGGGCATTCAGTATTGCCTGCTCGGCTCTTTTTAGGGCAGTGGCTGTTCCTTTTATGTGATAAACAATCCCTAACTCAAAATATGCTTCAGCAAAATTTTTGTCTTTCTTTACGGCATTACCGAAAGCATCGATTGCTTCGTCGATTTTTCCCTGTTCCTTCAGCTCCAGCCCCTGCTGAAAATAATCCTGCGCTGTCTGGGCATAAACGCCCGATACAAAAATAATAACTATCAGTAATAAAACTCCCGGAATTAATGATTTCATGTGTTCTTTTTTCCTCACTTTATTTAAACCGCCCGAGTATCTAATTTTTTATCCTGTTCCGATTCCCAATATACGGATTTTGTCGTCGGTTCCTTTAACTAATCTGAGTATCCTGGTTTCTTTCCACGATTCGACAGTCAGATCGATACTGGATTTTGAAAATTGTATATTGTATTTAATAGTATATTCTCTTATCCCGAGTATTGCCCGGGCATCACCATTTTCAGCAAAACGCTCTTTTTGAAACCAATGACCCTTTTCTATACTGGTAATTGTCAGAGATTCTATATCCTTATATATTTCGTACCATTCATCATAATCAAACCGGGGACCAAAATGTATACCGCCTCCGGCTGCACTTCTCATCGTAACATCAATCGGACTTAACATTTCATACGCTTTCCGAAATTCTTTCTGTTCCATATACTCGTAATACTGTCTGACAGCTTCAGCGTATTCATCCTTTTCCTGTTCCTGAGGATTCTGCTGCCGGGGTACAAATGCAGGTAGAACTGTACCACAGATAATTACACTGATGACTAAAAGTATGCATTTTCTTAACATTTTCCAATTCCAATCATATTTTCCAATCTGCTATCATTTTTTCCCATAAACCGCTGGATCAATGCGGTTACTTTTCAATAATTCTGTATTCCGCGACGCTGACGCAGTCGGGATCGAGAAGAAAAAGCCGGTCGTCAAAGATTCGTATTCCGGGCGTGTCCTCCGGCAGAGGGAGCGATCCCAAAAGAACACCTTCGTTACTGAAAATCTCGAATTTCGCGTGTGACCTTTTCACGATCTGCCTTTGATCCGGTGTCATCAGGTCTTTGCGCCATTCCTTCTGCTGTTCAATCACGGTTATTATCCAGATCCTGTCTTTCCCGTCAACCGCGACACCGGTAGAGATCGAGTTTGAGTACACGGACTTTGAATGAAACATCCGCATAAAATAATCAAACTTGAACTCTATTTCATCGCAGTTGACCGGGCGGTCGAATACCATTACGGGATTTCCGGCTGCGTCGAGTTTTTCAATAGTGTCCCGGTACCGGTGAACAGAGTAAACAAAGCCGCTGGAATCGACATCAAAAAACACGTTGGCATGTATATAAAACTCCCCGGTCTCTTCATCATTGTAAAGGTCTAATTCACCGAAAGATCTTGTATCAGTTCCATCATCCTGTACTATGTAGAACAGGTCATAATATCCGTCTTTTACCCCCTGGTCATAATCCTTAATATACCCGAACCCATGATTGAAACCTCCGGATATAAGCGTATTATCCGACAGCAGCCTGGTTCTCTGTACACTATGCTTCCTCTTGAACCTCGTGATTTCCCGGCCGTCTGCATTCAGAACAATAAAGTGACGTAATCCGGAATCACCGACCGTCATCCTGCCGGCGCTGTTTATGTTGAGGCTTACCGGAGTCCTGAATTCTCCGGGCCCATTGCCTTTCCCGCCGAACGTCCGCAGGAATCTTCCCTGTGCGTTGAATTTCTGTATCCTGCTCGAGCCGGTATCGAGAATAAATATGTTACCGTCCATGTCAAGGGCGAGATCCGAAATTTTGCTCATGATACGATCCTCATCCTGCTCATCGAGCCCGCCGATCCTCCGGACAAATTCCAGCCCGACTTTCGGTGTGTTGCCCCATTGGGGACTAAAGTTATGTACATGTCTGACGCCGTCGATGACTTCGACTGCAGGTGCAATCGATACATTGTCCTGTCCGGATTCCTGCCCGCCGCAGGAAAATAACATTACAGCAAATATCAACAACACTACAACACTCTTAACTTTCATTGGTGCAAACCTCACTTTCCATACACTGCCGGATCGATACGGATTTTTTCGACGGCTTCATAACCGTCATTATTTATTATTGCTCTATATGCATATCCTCTTTTGATTATTTTAGGAATATACGGAAAATATGCGGAAGCTGCATAGCGTTTTTTTTGCGCATTAAATATATCCTTTTAAAGGTTCTTTCTCTGCGGCAGGATTGTTTTTTTCAGCGCTGCAGCTCAAAATTAATATCAATACAAAAATCCAATATATCAATCGCATATCACACCCTCTGGAATTTTTTACTTTATATATCCATTCCTCGCCGGAATTCGGCGATTTTGTCATCATTTTCTCTATATTCTATCAGCTTAAAACATCCGGAACCTGACTTTTTTCAGAAGTGACTCAT